>JAQUYQ010000107.1 GCA_028691795.1 Herbinix sp. | reverse complement strand
CGATGTTTGCTTACGAACAGTTAGGGGTAAAACCGGATATCATTACCAGTGCCAAGGCACTTGGATGTGGTGTGCCGGTAGGAGCATTTGCTGCGACAGAGAAGGTTGCTTTGGCCTTTGAGCCAGGAGATCATGGTACCACCTACGGAGGTAATCCATTTGTTACTGCTGCAGTAAATGAAGTGTTTAATCTTTTTGAAAGTGAGAAAATTCTAGATAATGTTAAAAATGTTACACCCTACCTTGAAGAAGCACTGGATGGATTGGTAAAGAAATATGATTTCATTATAGAACGCAGAGGCATGGGTTTCATGCAGGGATTGGAATTTAGCATTCCCGTGAAGGACCTCATACCGAAGATCATGGAAAGCGGATTGATACTAATATCTGCCGGAACCAATGTAATACGGTTTGTACCTCCATTGATCATTAGTAAAGAAAATGTAGATGAAATGATACAAAAATTTGATAACTGCTTAAGTGAGATAAAATAAAAATTTATAAAAGATTAAGTGAATAATAATTCGGGGTGGTTGCATATCACAGGAATGCAACTGCCCCAAATTTATGTGTGTAAAGAGTTAAATCTATTTTAACTGAAACTTCGTAGTAAGACTAGAGCATTGCTTATAAAATCAGCATGTAATGCCTATATGAAACCATTAGTGAATTCCAACTTAAAATTGTAGCCAGAATGAAAATATCATAACTGATGGGTTCTGCAGTAAACTTAACTGCTGATTTTATTAAGCATATCAATAAAATTTAACTGCGAAGTTTCAGAATTTTAATTCAAATATCAGATAATCTGAATAGTCGCTATCAAAGATGGAAATGTTAAGAAGGTACTTTTGAAAACATAAGAAAGGTTTGGTGTTCATTATGTGGGGTATCTTAATTGCAATTCTTTCGGGCGCTTTGATGAGTACGCAAGGTGTGTTGAATACGGGAGTTACAAAACAGTCAGGAATCTGGGTGACTGCAAGCTTTGTTCAATTTTCAGCTTTAATTGTTTGTCTTGGAGCTTGGATTGTAACCGGAAGGGAAGGAAATTTTGCATCACTCTTTAAAATAGACCACAAATATATGCTGCTTGGTGGTGTAATGGGAGCATTCATTACATTTACCGTAATAAAAAGTGTAGATACACTTGGTCCAGCAATGGCAAATATGTTTATCATAGTATCGCAGCTGATTATAGCATATTTAATTGAAGTATTTGGTATCTGTGGCTGTGAAAAAGTACCATTTGAGTGGAAAAAGCTGGTTGGTCTTGCTTTCATTATCACCGGCATCATAATTTTTAAATGGAATCGCGAAAGTTGCCTATGATAATTTTAAAATTATATCTATAATACCTATTGTAAATGATGTGCAAATTATGTAAAATAGGAATGTCTTATAAGAAAAGTATAGAGGGTACTTTTTAAGTCGTCTTATATTTAAGAAGGAAGATGACGATGAATAAGAAATATATTATTACAGGGATTACCTGTAGTTTACTATTAATATCAGGTGTTTTATATACCTGTGCTTTTCGTGAGGAAAGCTCAAGCGCAGTTCTTTTGGCATCATTATCAAAGGAAGAGAATACAGAAAAACAAAATGGGGATAATCAAAATGCAATTGAGTTGAATTCAGAGGGAAGTAACTCAGAAGAAACGAATACCAAAGAGCAGAATTCCACTGGAAATCAGACGGAGGAAGTAGTTGTAACACAAAAGACTATGAGTCAAGCACAAGTAAGTGAAGAAACATTGATTTATGTTCATATTTGCGGAGCTGTAACAAATCCGGGAGTATATCAGGTGAATACCGGTGCAAGAATATGTGATTTGATTGAACTGTCCGGTGGGCTAAGTAAAGATGCAGCTGGAGATTACGTCAATCAAGCCAAGCAGGTCACAGATGGCGAGAGAATTTATATTCCAATGATGGAAGAAGCAGAAAACCTTTCCATTGGTATAGATACAGAAGGAAACCCAAGTGCTTTAGGGGAGTCTTCCAATGATTCTGAATTAATTAATATTAATAGTGCAAGCGCAGTGGAATTAATGAACCTTCCCGGTATAGGTCAGGCAAAGGCAGACAGTATTATTGAATACCGGACAACAAATGGAAATTTTAAAACAATTGAAGATTTAATGAATATTTCCGGTATTAAGGAAGGATTATTTAGTAAAATTTCTTCTTATATTACTGTAAAATAACAGTTTTTACTGTTAATAGCGGAGGCCGGATTGATTACTTGTTAAAACGGGCAATATACTTTATATGAGGTGATTAATATGGCGAAGAGAGTACTAGTGGTGGATGATGAAAAGTTAATAGTAAAAGGCATCCGTTTCAGTTTGGAACAGGACGGTATGGAAGTGGACTGTGCATATGACGGGGAGGAAGCATTAGAAGCAGCGAAAAAGAAAGAATATGATGTAGTTTTACTGGATGTAATGCTGCCCAAATTATCCGGTTTCGAGGTATGTCAACAGATCAGGGAGTTTTCTTCTATGCCAATCATTATGCTGACTGCAAAAGGTGATGACATGGACAAAATACTAGGGTTGGAATATGGTGCAGACGATTATATTACAAAACCTTTTAATATTTTGGAAGTGAAAGCCAGAATTAAAGCAATCATACGTAGAAGTGGAAAGAATTCTGCTGCCAACAATGTAGATTCTAAAACTGTAATCTTTGGTGAAATGAAGATAGATTGTGAAAACAGAAGAGTATATATTGCTGGAAAAGAAGTTAATTTAACTGCGAAGGAATTTGATTTACTTGAATTACTTGTTTTTAATCCGAATAAAGTATACAGCCGTGAAAATCTACTGAATATTGTATGGGGTTATGATTATCCCGGAGATGTAAGAACAGTGGATGTCCACATTAGAAGACTGCGCGAAAAGATTGAAAGCAATCCAAGCGAACCAAAATTTATACATACAAAATGGGGTGTCGGATATTTTTTCCAGAATCAAGAGTAAATTACAATTTTTGAATAGTATGAGAATGTACCTGCTGCTGGTATTCATTATATTAGGTGTTGTTCCGCTTTCTTTCTTCTCTTTTGTACTCTTAAATACATTTGAAGAAAAAGCAATCAATAACCGAATATCGGCTATACAGAGTCAGGGTAATGTTTTATCTAATAAATTTAATACATCGGTTTATCTTACAACAGGAGAAGACACTGAAGTAGAGGAGGAAGTCACAAGACTTTCCGATATCTATTCGGGTAGAATTGTTATCGTCAACAGTAACCTGAAGGTTATCAAAGACACATATTCATTGGAAGAAGGTAAATATTTAATCGCGGAAGATGTAATTAAGTGCTTGAGTGGAGGAGACAACACTCCTGTTAATGATAAGAAAACACATTATCTAAGATTAATCTATCCTATCACTCATAATGAGTCAAAAGAAATTATGGGTGCTATTATCATGAACTTTTCTACGAAGGATATTCAAAGTATTCGTGATAGTATGGAACGAAGAGTTGTACTATATGCGCTTACCTTAGCAATACTAATTTTTGTATTTGCATTTTATTTTTCAGGTATTTTGACAAAACCTTTAACAAGTGTAGTAAATTCCATTGACCGTATGACGGATGGCTATAACATGGAGGAAGGAATATCAATAAAGGGGTATAATGAAATCGAGAAGATTTCAGACTCTTTTAATCATATGATAAATCGAATGCAGAAGCTGGAAAATTCCAGACAGGAGTTTGTATCCAACGTATCCCATGAGCTAAAGACGCCGATTACCTCAATTAAGGTGCTAGCGGATTCCTTGCTTATGCAGGAGGATACTCCGGTTGAATTATATCGAGAATTTTTGCTTGATATAACAGAAGAGATTGAAAGGGAAAATAAAATTATCAACGATCTTCTCTCCCTGGTTAAACTTGATAAAACTGCAGGTGATATGCATATTACAGCAATGAATATTAATGAATTGCTGGAACAGATTTTAAAACGTCTCACTCCGATTGCAAAAAAGCAGAATATCGATATCATTTATGAAAGCTTTCGACCAGTAATCGCGGAGGTGGATGAAGTTAAATTATCACTCGCAATTTCTAATCTGATTGAAAATGCAATAAAATATAATATTGTTGATGGTTGGGTTAGGGTTTCTTTAAATGCTGACCATAAATATTTCTTCATAAAAATATCAGATTCTGGTATCGGAATTCCAGAAGAAGCACAGGATTCCATCTTTGAACGGTTTTATCGTGTGGACAAGGCAAGATCAAGAGAAACAGGTGGAACAGGACTAGGCCTTGCAATTACCAAAAATGTTATTCAGATGCACCGTGGAGCAATCAAGGTTTATAGTAAAGAAGGCGAAGGTTCAACCTTTAATGTAAGAATTCCGCTTAACTATATTGTATAATCTTTATAATGCATAAGTGGAAGGCGGAATGGAAGGTAAATATGAAAAGAAGAATTGCAGTAATCTGTATAATTATGCTTAGTATATTTCTAGGAGCTTGTAATAATAAAAATAACAATGATTCAGATGGCCAAAAGGTTGATGTATATTATGTTGATTCTAAAACTTCCGGTCTAGTGAGCGAAAGCTATGAATTAATAGGAACGAAAACGAAGGATCAGATTGATGAACTATTATATATGCTTAAGAAAGCACCTGCGAATGCCGTTTACAAGAGTGCCTGGCCGAATAATACCAAAGCTAATTATAATTTTGAAAATATTACCGGCTACTTAACCATTAATTTTGATACTTCTTACAGTAAATTCTCGGGAGTAATGGAGGTCCTTTGCCGTGCAGCAATCGTGAAAACGATCTGTCAGATTAATAATGTTAAATATATCCAATTCAGTGTGGATGAACAACCACTAAAGGATTCGGACGGTAATCCTATTGGAACGCTAACTGCGGAGGATTTCATAGATAATACGGAAAACAACACCAGTTATAAGGCGAAGCTGTACTTTGCCAATAGAAACGGAGATGCCTTAATTGAGTATTTTACAGATATCAATTATACAGGAGCAGAAGCTATTGAAGAGCTGGTTATCAATCAACTGATTAACGGACCTACGGAAGCTGGAATGTACAGTACCATACCGGAGGGTACCATACTTCTTAATGTTTCCAAAGCCGATGGAATTTGTACAGTTGATTTTAATGAAAAATTTCTGGATAAATTACCTGACATCAATGAAGATATCGCTATCTATTCTGTTGTAAATACGCTGGCGGAACTTCCTAATATTAATAAGGTACAGTTTACGATTAATAGTAAAGTTGTAAAAACTTATTGGGAAGATATATCACTTGATAGCACATTTGAAAGAAAATTGGGCTTGGATGAAAATCCAAATTAATAGAATTAACTGGTTGAGTTGTCAAAAGTCAATTTAGAATTTGTATTCGTCAATTTGCACAATTTCATTTTCAAATGCGTGATACAGAACACAGTTCATTCGCAACGCGCTCTCGCTTGGATGAAGTACGTAGTGGTACATAAGGCCCTAAACTACAGGGCCTAAGTACCAACGACTTCATACAGTTGCTCATTGAACTATATTCTGTATCACGCATAGTCGAGTTGTAGTTGTGCAAATTGACGAACATAAGTTGCCAAGATGACTTTTGACACCTCAACCAGTAATTAATATATGAAATGGGGGATGTGTGTGATTAAGCGTCCGTTGGTCTTTATACTATGTGCTTTTCTGGCAGGTATGTATCTGGCGTGGCAGGGGCTTGCTATCTTGGTTGCAATTATATTGATGCTATTTCTCTGTTTGATGATTTATATTTTTATGTATATGCCAAAAAATAAAATTTTTCACCAACATGACAAATTCCTTTATTGTTTACCCTTACTCCTAATTCTAGGCTTCTTTTCCATGAAGGGGCAGATTACCCCGCCAAAACTGTATGAAGCCTTTGATCAGGAGGTATCTTGTGAACTATCAGGTAGTATCAGTATGATTGTTAAAAAACAGTGGGGTAGAGCCCTTTATTTGAAAAATATTACGGTATCGTTATCAGGAAATGATCCGTATGTCTGTGAAAATGTTATCGTCTTCTGCTATGACAATCAAAATGAAGTAAAAGTACAAGACGAAATAATAATTCAAGATAAAACAAAAATCCAAGACGAAATAAAAATCCAAAACGAAATAAAAATTCAAGACGAAATAATAAACAAAACAAAAATTCAAGACGAATCTCTTACAAGAAATTATCTAGTTGGTAATCAAATTACCGTCCAGGGTACACTTCAAAAATTCAAGGTAGCCACCAATCCAGGCCAATTCAATGAAAAGTTATATTATCAAATTGAAAATATCGATTTTAAAATGATAGCTGAAAAAATTACGGTGACCGATGCCAGCTATTCCAGTTTTCATGTGTATTTAGATAAGCTTAAGAATAAGCTGCTTCAGGTTTATGCAAGCATTTTATCCGAAAAGGAATCAGGCACTTTAATCGCGATGTTGTTAGGGGAAAAATATTTGCTTGACGAAGAAATAAAGCAGTTATATCAGATGAATGGGATTTCCCATGTACTTGCAATCTCGGGTCTGCACGTATCACTAATTGGAATGGCAGTATTTTATTTATTAAAAAAGCTTAAGCTTCCAATTACCCTTGCTACCTTCTTGTCCATCTTCTTTATCTACAGTTATGGAGTATTGACTAATTTTAGTATATCCACGAATCGAGCAGTCGTTATGATGGTAGTAATGTTTCTTTCTGCTCTGTTTGGAAAAACCTATGATATGCTGTCGGCCCTTTCTCTTAGTGCTTTCCTTATTCTTTTACAGAATCCGCTTCAGATACTTAGTGCAGGATTTCTCTTATCTTTCGGAGCTGTTCTTGGCATTGCAGTAATATTTCCGTGTCTTTTAAAACTATTCCCATCAAAGAATTCGCTGGTCAGTAGTCTATTTATTAGTATCAGCGCGCAGACAACAACAACACCATTCGTAATTTACTTCTTTTATCAAATCCCGGTATATGGTCTATTTACTAATCTCATCGTTTTACCCTTTGTAACCGTATTAACACTGACATCAATCTTTGCAGGAATTGTGGGAGCAATCTATCTGCCTTTGGGTATATTTCTAATCGGTGGAGCCAATTATATCCTGAAATTCTATGAATGGATCTGCAGGATTGGTAGCGAGCTACCTGGTAACATGATTACCGTTGGTAAACCGGATATTTCTAGGCTGCTAATATATATCATATTATTAGCTATCTTCGTATGGGTTGTCAGAAGATATAAAAAAAGAAGTTGCGTTATTATTCTTGTGATAGCCTTAATTATCCTTATATTGCCGCAAAGGAATGTTGGACTGGAAATAACTATACTTGATGTAGGACAGGGGGATGCCATTTTTATGGAAAGTGAAAGCGGTACAACTTATCTAGTTGATGGAGGAAGTAGTGATGTAATGAAGGTTGGAACGAACCGAATTCAGCCGTTTTTATTATCCCAGGGGTTAGATCATATTGACTATGCCATTATGACTCACTCCGATAGTGATCATATCAGTGGTTTGACGGAAATTATGGAGGCTGGAAAGATAATAGTAAAGAACCTTATCCTACCTAAAATAGCGGAGAAGGATGAGGCTTATATCGAATTAGAAGCGTTAGCGAAGGAAAAGAATATTACAGTCCGTTATATCAAGGCGGGAGATACGATTGAGGATGGCGAAATTCAGATTTATTGCCTTCATCCTGCCCTTAACTACGAAGCTTCCTCCGCCAACGCATATTCCACGGTCTTAAGTATCACCTATGGTGATTTTGATATGCTGCTGACCGGAGATTTGGAACAGGATGGAGAAGAAAGAGTTGCGGAGTTGCTTCAAAACACAGAGTTATGGGAAAACTATAATTGCGGTAATGATAGTAATGAAAGTATGGAGAGTAATGAAAGTAATGAAAGTAATGATAGTAATGAAAGTAATAAAAGTAATAAAAGTAATAAAAGTAATAAAAGTAATGTCAAGCCGGCTACAGACTATGATATCCTTAAAGTCGCACACCACGGATCAAAGTATTCTACTAATGAGAAATTCCTGCAATTGGTACAGCCAGAGATTTCAATCATTTCCTGTGGTAGGGATAATCATTATGGTCACCCGCATGAAGAGCTGCTTGCCAGACTTGAGAATATGGATAGTGACATCAGGAT
>JAQUYQ010000106.1 GCA_028691795.1 Herbinix sp. | reverse complement strand
GCGTTCGATCATCATGGGCGAGCTTTCGGGCGATCGGCGGAGAGCCTATGAGGCCATGCTCGAGGCAAGGCGGAATGTTTTCGATATTCTTAAGCCCGGCGCCTTGTTTGAGGAACTTCGATCCTTATAACCTTTACTCGGTTCTCTCCCCAACCTCTCGATATGGGAGAATTCCCCCGTATGATTGAAATGGTGCAATTTATGTGGGGAAAGGACCCTGTCTTCTCCATTTTGTCACTACTCTACTATACGGTCACACTAGCTCTCAGTCTTACCTCGGCTACCCTGTTCATTAACTTCTTTATTACGCTGCACAGCGTATTGCGCCATCGCTTAAAAGCTGCTACACCTTTAACTTTTCTTGCCGGTGCAATAACAAGTATTTTCCTTGGCTGGCTCAATGAGATGTGGTTCAGTAATGCCGGCAGTATAAAATACCAAATTGTATCCTTTGGCCCAGAAGCAATCTTTAACTTTGGCGTTTCCGCAATTGCCTTCTACGCTATTGGCTATATGCTGGAACATAAAACCGAGCTCAAATAGGTTAACCCTATAAGAGGAAACCCTACCATAAAAAAACCGCCTTCCAATTAAGGAGGGCGATTTCTCATACCTTAGAACAACTAAATTTTAATCAGGCAATGTTCGTATATAAATTTCTTAATATCTTCGCTTCGATCGGTTTCATAATACTGAATGAGTAACCTTTTGTATTCTGGCACCACGTCTTCGGGAATCATAATCATACCCGCACCTTGTGAAATCAAGATATGGTTGGCAAAAATTACAGCCGTTCTTTTATTGCCATCGATGAAAATCTGCTTCTTTGTCACGTACAACAAAGCACAAACAGCTCGATTGTAAACATCTTCGAACCGCAGGATCTCGCCAAGTTGCTCCTTCACCATACTCTCTATGGGGAGCTCTGGCTTCCAAGACGTTCCGCCAATCGACACCGGCACGCTGCGCAACATTCCGGTATTGTAATAAAATCCTTCTTCCACCAACTTGTTGATTAAACAAAGCAAATGAAAATCGGATGGAGACAAGACGACGCCTTCATCCAAAATCAGCTGCCACGCATGCTTCAAGTTGTTGATTTTCTGAATGTCATTCGCCGATATATTGCTCGTGATTCCACCCTCAATAATGGTCTCGGTATCTAAAAAAGTGACCGCAACACCCTCCAAGACCGCTTGACGATAAATGGCATGAACCATATGCCGCTTGGCAAAGTCGATATTCCTTTTCAACTTATCCGATAAATCAGTTTCTTGAAACCCCAGTTTCTTTAATTGAGCGTCGATGTTCCGTATGCTTCTCTTGAGTTCTTTCGAGTCAATGTTGTTTTTAAGAATTTGGTTATACAAGATTTCACTATATTCTCCAACGTATAACGTGCGACTCAAACCACCAACCCTTTTGTGGAGATAAATGTATTGGCCTCCTTTTACCTCTCGAATTTCCACAGAACCCCAAAGAAGATTGTTTAAACGAAACTCTAACGTTCTCTTTTGATTGACTAATTCTAGCGTATCCATGATGTTATTGTTCATGCTGTTATTCTATCACAGTTGTGAAACATTTACAAGGTTATTGTGCGATTTTGTTTCACAACTTGTTCAAAAAAGCAGAGGTGTTTTACTATCAATTACTACCAATCTAGTGGACAATGAAATTAGGTAAAATTACTTATACATTACTTTCTTCCGAGTTGTAACTCGGCTTCTTGTAGAATTCTCTTCGGTAAAATTTCGCAGAGCAGTATTCTCAATGACTATTAATCAAGTTTCCCACCAGGATGGGAGCATATCAGGAGAAGTTTATTTGAGTTCAAGAAACAAGAAAATTATTTATCTTCACTCTTGTTACAGGAAAGCAAAGCTGCTGACATCTTTATCGCGACAACTAGTAGCAACCCAATTTAGGGTAATGGACGAAGCACAAAAAAGCGTTTTACCTCATGCTGATTTGTTAGTTAACTTGTAGGGAATGCAGAGAGCGGAAAAATCACTAGCAAGACAGGATCTTTTGTGCATCAAACGCGCAATATACGTTGAAAGGACTTTGGCGACAAGAAGGACAACTATGGCTTCCGCCATTTTCTTACTGAAGTACAGAAATTTTTTTATTAAATGCTTCGCACTCAGTATATGCTAAAGAATTCAAACATATTATTCAAAATAAATTTTGTGTAAATCAAATTTTTATTTTTAATAAAAAGGTTTTTAATGATACTAAACGGAATATAATAGAAAATAAACTGGTTATGGTTGGTTAGTATTAGTTATAAAGAGAGTGGGGGCGAAGAGTGAAATGGATGTTTGGATAGATCAGGCTTTATATGTAAATGTTATTTCAATAATCAAGCAGGGGTGTAAATTATGATTAAACATTTAAAGAATTGTTTTATGATTTTTTTAGTATTGGTATTAATGAATTCATTAATAACTTTGAAGGCAACACCAATTGAGGTTACGGACGAGGTTGAACAAAAAAAAGTGCAAATCATGAATGGGATTAGTCCAGGTTATGTTGAAGAAGTTTCAATTTACACCGTTGACAATGCCAGTGATTCAAAAGAAATAAATATGCAATCTATTAGTTCGGGAGAATTCTTGTACAAAATCATAAATGGCACTTATGCAAGCATAGTTGGTTATACCGGAGAGAATGCAGAAATAACTATACCGGATTCTATTGACGAATACATAGTTCAAGCTATCGGAAAATTCGCGTTTAAAGACAACACGTTCATAAGAAAAATCAATATTCCCGAAACTATCGAATTAATTGATTTGGAAGCCTTCTCTGGGTGCCTAAATTTAACGACAATTGTTTTTTCAAAAAATACCACTAAAATAAGTGAAAAAGCTTTTTATGGTTGTACCAATTTAACAGAAATTAATCTACCTAGCCAATTAGAAGAGATAAGTGCATATGCATTTAGCGGATGCACCGGTATTACCGCACTTGAGTTACCAGATACGGTTACAACCATAGGTTACCGCGCATTTGAGAACTGCACAAGTTTAGTAAGCGTAAATTATCCCATGAGTTGGTCGGTTTGCTCTCCACCGCCTGAGTATTCTTCCTCTTATTATGGGAACTGCGGTGACATTTTTGCGGGCTGCAATAGTCTTACTTCCATTGCAGTTCCGGAAGGAATCACAACCATACCTGATTATGCTTTTTCGGGATTCACATATCTGCAAACAGTATCACTCCCCAGCACTTTACAGACAATCGGTGAATATGCTTTCTACAATTGCACAGGGTTTTCAAGTTTTGCGTTCCCTGACAATATCAAAGAAATAAAGAGAAGCGCATTTGAGGGCTGTGCTACTCTATCTACACCAAATTTCCCCAACGAATTAGAGATTATAGGTGCATATGCATTTAGCGGATGCACCGGTATTACCACACTTGAGTTACCAGATACGATTACAACCATAGGTTACCGTGCATTTGAGAACTGCACGGGTTTAGTAAACGTAAATTATCCCATGAGTTGGTCGGTTTGCTCTCCACTGCCTGGGTATTCTTCCTCTTATTATTGGAACTGTGGTGATATTTTTGCGGGCTGCACTAGTCTTACTTCCATTGCAGTTCCGGAAGGAATCACAACCCTACCTGATTATGCTTTTTCGGGATGCACATATCTGCAAACAGTATCACTCCCCAGCACTTTACAGACAATCGGCGATTATGCTTTCTACAATTGCACAGGGTTTTCAAGTTTTATCGTACCCAGTACAGTTACGAAGATCGGAGACGGAGCTTTTCAAAATTGCGAGGGCCTAACTAGTGTTTCGTTGTCCTATGGTCTGAAAAGCATAGGTGAATCTGCTTTTTTGGGATGTAGTGGGTTTACCTTGCTTTCTTTGCCAGACAGCATAACAACTATAGGATATCAAGCTTTTAAGGATTGTGTGAATCTTACTTCAATTAATTACCCCCTTAGTTTGACTTCGTGTGGCACCGATTATAATTCCGGTAGTATATTTATGGGTTGTACTAAACTTCTGTCCGTAACCGTTCCGGAGGGTGTCACTTACATACCCGCAAAAACATTTAAAGACTGTATTTATTTCAGAACAATAATCTTGCCTGAGTCGGTAACATCTATTGGGGATTACGCTTTCGATGGGTGTTATGGATTATTAACCATTATTTTACCTTCTAGACTTCATACGATAGGTAAATATGCCTTTAGTGAATGTGGTGAATTATTGTTCATTCGTTTATCAAACACTGTAAAACAAATAGGAGATTACGCCTTTTACAAGTGTGTTAAGCTTAAAACAATTGATTTATCTGAAAACTTACAGACTATTGGGAAGAATGCGTTCTATAATTGTTCTGCACTTGCTAATGTTAGACTTACACCAAAAATAACAGCGATTGGAGCATATGCCTTCTATGGCACCGGAATAGAAACATTAGTTGTTCCAGCAGGTATAACTACTATAAATGATTTTACTTTTGCTAATTGTGTAAAACTTAAAGACATTACATTTCACCGAACCGTTAAAACGATTTCGGATACGGTATTCAACCAATCTCCTAGTACTACTATATTTTGCTATTCTGGATCTGAAGCACATACTTATGCATTAAATAGTTACATGCCTTATAACCTACTATTTGAAGAAAGTCCTAATGGATCAGAAGTCGATAATACTGCAATTCTGCTTTCCGGTACAACATCATCAGGTATTGAGGTATCACTAAAGGTTCTTTTACATGAATATGATTCATTATCAAAGATAAGCGAAGCTGACGTTTCATTGACCGCTGGAACTCTTGAAATAAAGAAAGATGGATATAACCCAGTCAATATACCAAATAGCTCTTTATACTTGAATAACCAGACAACTTGCACAATTGTTAGTTGTGCTATTGTTCCGTTAACAACAGAAAGCTACATTGCTGCGGTCCATTGTGAAGGTAAAGATGCGTTAATGAAAAATTTGAAGATAGATAACGAAAGAACAAGTTTATCAATAAATGTTTACAGCAATCTCGATTCATCGGAAATAGACTGTTTTCAGCTTATGCAAGATTTAAGTATTATTGCAACGAGTAAAACTGGGATATTTATCGTAGACCCAAGCAAGCTGACTGTTGACAAAGCTTTATCTGTTCGAGTTGTAAAATTTGATGGCACAATATGCAAAAAAATAAAAACGAACATTATAGTAGCGGACGAACGTTTCTTATTCAATAGAGACATTACATTCGCCGATAGAATAGAATTCGCTATTCCAAGCAATGTTCCACTAATTGGTGGTAGAGAAGTATCTATCGATTTTTCCCTCGTTCCTATTGCGTTTGAAAAGGAGGGTGATACATTCAGAATCGGGATCGGTTGTAAAAAAGACCTTTTGAAAAATGAGAATTCTTGGTTGAATTTTAAAAAGTTTATTGAGAAACAAGATGATAACTTAAGAAAAGGTCTTAATGCATATTTTTCGACTGCGTTTGGAAGGGTTAAAGCTATAGAGCATGAGTGTGATATGGAAGTATATGGCTACGTGGAGGGTTCCTTAGATAATTTAGGTAATTTTCATCGTGTTGGCGGTCGAATAATGATAGAGATAACAGGAAAAGTCGACTACGAATGGCAATTTGTTGTTGTAGTAGTTCCCGTTGTGGGTAAGATTACCGGAGAAGCGGCAGGTGAATTCACTGTGTCCCTAGGCTTTGATTTGGAAAAAGCTAAATTGTATACTGAGGCTGAAATAACACTAACTCTCCCTAAATTGACTCTCTCTGCCGGAGTTGGTGTTGCCTATATAGCCGATGTATCCTTATATGGCTCAGGAGACAATAAAATAAAGTACAATACTAAAACTGATTCTACAACTGCCACACTAAGCGGAGAATTTGGCGCTAGTGTAAAGATGCTGTTTGCATCCTATAAAATGCCTATACATAAAGGGAGCCTGCAGTATAACAACTCGGGCCAAGCACAAACGTCCTCAATGGAGTTGTTGGATATAAATGCGGTAACAAGAAAAAGTTGGGAAATCAATAATTACTCTGTTGACCGGTCTTATGCATATGATCAATCTTACTGGCTCGGTACTTCTGCGGATAATGACGAGCCTACTTCAGAAGATGAAGAAAAGCTGATAACTTTGCTAAACGACGTATCCAATCTTGGTGAATATAGCAGTGCAATGCTACAAACTAATGTTTTCTATTCTGCTAAACCACAGATTGTAATAACTGATAATGGAGTCAAAATGATGGTTTGGACAGCCGATATAAAAAACCGCCCAACCGGCAACCATACCGCAGTTGTTTATTCAATATATGATGAAATAAGTATGACCTGGTCTGAACCCGTTATTATAGATGATGATGGAACCGCTGATTTCGAACCTTCGCTTGCAACGAAAGGTGATGACATATATATCGTCTGGATGGATAGTAAGAACAACAATTTTACTGGCGATAGCACATTAGCGGAAATAGCGGCGTCCTGTGAAATTTGTGTAGCAGTGTATAACAGTGTGTCAAAATCATTTTCCGTCTCTACATTGACTGATAATGTTTATATTGATATGAAACCGGCAATAACTATCGTTAATGACTCTGCTTATATTGCTTGGGTTTCGAATTACAATAATGACATACTGAGTTCAACTGGAGAAAACACCGTTCATATAGCTGTTGGTTCCAACTCATCTTGGATTGTAAGCAGTTATAGCTCGGCTAAAGACCGAGCGATATTATCACTTGCTGTTGGTGAAATTAACTCGTCACCTTATATTGCATATTCACTCGATGGCGATGGCGACTTAACAACCACTAACGATATTGAAATTATGTGTGGAGATATTACTAATTCGGCCCTACCTATTACTTCGAACAATATTTACGAACAAAGCGTGCAATTCGCAAAGATAAACAATACCAATATATTGACTTGGTATGCCAACGGTTTGATATATTATACAGAAGACCTGAAAACAGTTCTACCTTTAACAACAGAAAGCCAATTTGGCATATCACCATACTATAAATTGCTAGACTGTGGAATAAATTCAACACTTCTAAGTGTATCCAATAGTTCCAAAGGAACATCAATATATGCTTACACTATCAGTGGAACAAAAATTAGTTCTCCTGTTGAAATTACACGTGAGAGTGCATATATTACTGCTTATGCCCCTATGTATAACAACGGGTTAATTTATACTGTATATACAAACACTTCCGCCGAAATATCGGCAGACACAATTATTGAAAATACTAATCTGCATATTTCAAGCATGAGTTCTTTCCATGATATTTCAGTAAATAGCATCTCATACGATTTGAACGATGTTACAGGAGGCGAGAGTATACCGGTACATATATCGGTTACAAACAACGGTTTAGCTAACGAAGAGAAGCTGACTATTGTAGCGAAATCTGGTAATTGCACCGTGTCAAATACAAGTGTTGAGGTAAATCTCCCTACTGGTGAGAGTGTTGATATCGTGACTTATTTGATGCTACCTACTGTCATTTCACCTGAGACCATATTTGCATTTACTGTTTATCCCGATGCAGGAACAGATATAAACAGCTCCGACAACACAAAAGAGATCACTGTGGGTTATGTAGATTTATCTTTAAAGGTAGATAATATCGCATCCAAATCTAATAACATCGCTTTGATTACAATAGACAATACAAGCTGTATTGAAGCTACAGCAACTCTCTATGTTCGGGAAAGAAACTCCACTGGAGCTGTCTTGAAATCATATTATATCAGTTCTATAGGTGCCAATAGCACAGAGATATTCAGCCTTGAATTAAACGATATACACAATAACGACCCAATCTGGTATTTCGAAGTATTTACGGTGGAGCCGGAGCTTTTTTCAGCCGATAATAGCGGATATATATATATCGAAGATACGTTGCCGAAACTAAAAGCAAACATCAGTGTTAATGGTAAATTATACGATTTCGATACTGAATCCGCTGGTGATTGCATGGCAATTATTGCGTTATATGACGTTAATGGCAGAATGTTGGCAGTAAAGACAGAACAACGCAAAAGCTCTGAATCGGAAATATTCAGCGATTTCGATATCTCCGGTTTACAGCCAGAATACACTGTCAAGCTCTTTTTAGTTGATGGCAATCTCGCGCCTTTAACTGCGGCATTTAGCCAAGAAAGCTACTAATCACTTAATAGGAAAAACTTGTTTGTGGCTGTTTCTTCCCTGAGCTAACTAAACCATATGCTATGCG
>JAQUYQ010000105.1 GCA_028691795.1 Herbinix sp. | reverse complement strand
AACCAGTAAATGAGATCACTGTTTCTAGTATGAAAGTAATTTTTATAAAATCAACATGAATATGGTAAATTAATATATACTTCAATTTACCATATTTCAGAAGTGAATGCCAGCCAAATTATAATTTAGCTTCATAACATACTTTCCTTTTAAAAAACTTATTCAAAGTATATTATTTAAATCATAGTATGTCAATATGTAATATGGATAATGGCAATGTTAGTTATTAGAAATATGAAATTCCTTGGAAAAGGATAAATTATATGAATGAACTTTAAATATTTTATATAGGTGCATTTTAGTAAGTATATAATAGAAAAGTACTTTATTTATAAATGCATAGAAAGAAAATTAATACGAATACTAGAGAAAAAAGGAGGTTTATTAATGTTTAAACATGAAAAACAACTTTTACATGATGTTAAAGTAGATGCAGTCAATCCAAATTATGCTACTATGCTGCAAGAACAGCTTGGTGGCCCTCAAGGTGAATTAAAGGCTGCATTGCAATATTTGTCACAAAGCTTCAGAATAAATGATCCACAAATCAAAGACTTATTCCTTGATATAGCTGCTGAAGAATTAGGACATATGGAAATGGTAGCCACAACAGTAAATCTATTAAACGGTCATAAATTAAACGCCGAAAATGCAACAATAGGAAATATTGAAGCACATGTTCTAACAGGACTAACTCCAGCATTAGCAAATGCTTCGGGTTATTTATGGACAGCTGCATATATAAATGAAACTGGTGATCTTGCTGCTGATATTCTTTCTGATATCGCTGCTGAGGAACGAGCAAAGGTTGTTTATCAATATCTTTATAGACAAATCAATGATAAGGGTGTTAAAGATACAATCGATTTTTTGTTAAATCGAGAAGAAGCGCACAATACGATGTTTAGAGAAGCATTTAATAGAATTAAAGATACTGGCTCCTTAAAAGATTGGGGTGTATCAAATGATTCAAAATTATACTTTGATTTATCTTCACCAGGTGGGCAGTATTTTTCTGCAAATTCGCCTAACCCCCCAGAGTTTAATCAACCAAATAGTTAATTTGTAGAAGCAGTTAACAATCATAGTCGATTTCATAACTCTATAGGTGAGTTTAATATAAATAAAGGGCAGAAACTATGTTCTGCCTTTTGTAATATTATTGTTTAATTATATTTTTTTATCTATAATTTTTTTGCACCCACATAGGAACCCACTCCACCAGCGACATTTACTACATCAAAACCCTGTTTTTTAAGAATACTGCACGTTCTCCCGCTTCTTCCGCCAGACTGACACATGATATAATAGGGCTTATCTTTCTTCAGGTAATTCTCCGGTGCATTTATCAGAGTGCCCATCGGAATATTTTTTGCTGTTTTTAATGTTCCGCTTTTATATTCATAAGGTTCTCTAATATCAATTAACTCAACGCTTCCTATAAGGTTGTCCATCTCATTTACGTTAACTACCTTTCCCATATCTCTTTTTAAAAAATCAAACATATTTTTTCCTCCTCTTGTAGTATTTTTATCTTTTCAATGATGTATCAATTTCTTAAATAGATATTATATCAAAACGAACATATTAACAGTGACATTATCACTATACCCAAAATAAATAAGACCATGCAAAACATAAACGCTAGATATGTTTTGTATGATCTTATTTATTATTTGCAGAGCGGGTGGTCTATTTTTATAAAGAAATATTAACCACCTAATGTAACATCACAATCTTGATACCATCTTAAAGCATCCATAAAATGTGATTTGTTAAAACTAGGCCAATAATCATCAATAATAAAAAAATCTGCATAGACTGATTGAACTGGTAGAAAACCGCTTAAACGTCTACGTCCTCCCCATCTTATAATTAGGTCAACTCTTGGTATATCATTGGACTCTAACTTTTTATTCACCATAAGGTTTTTTAAGTCCCACTCCCAATCATAATTAACGAGAAAATTAAGATTAATTAAACCACGACCAAATTCCACTCTTTTATTTGCATATTTTATCAATTCCTTGGGAAATGCTGTTGATTCGATATTTCCAATCACTAATAGATTTGCATCTTTACCACTTAATAATTCAACAGCATCAACGCAGGCTCTTGTAAAAGCATCCCTCTGCCCTTTTTCCCTTTTGTTATTATCTTTTGTAAAGCCATAAAAGGTAGCTTCTTTTATCCCGTATTCAAGCATCATCTCATATAATTCAAATCCGGGATTAATGCCGTGCACATAACCGTCTTTTTTTTGAAGTCCCTTATCTGCAGCCCATCTTCTATTACCATCGGGTATTATTCCAATATGTGCAGGAATTCTCTTGAACTTATCCATCGATTGTCTTCCTTAAAATATAGTATATTTTACCTTATGGCTTACATTATAACCAATTATTGCAAATTTATCTGTTCCTTTTACATTTGAGCATTGAATAAACTCTTAATCTTATAAATTACATCATCCGAGTCTGCATTGATGCTGGAGGCCTCATTGATATTGGATATGGTCTGCAATGCATCGATATTGGCATTATATCCGATTGTATAAATAGGAATTCCACTTTCCTTAATTACTGGTTCTACGTATTCTAGTAGATTTCCTTCATTCGTTTCTCCATCGCTAAGTAAGAATAACATCAATTTTGCATTTGGATTACTTTTCTTCGCTTCAAGTAACATATTGATTCCAACGGTAATACCATCATAGGTAGCGGTACCGCCGACTGCCTGTAAATCTTCGACAGCACCCTGAAAATATGCCCTTTGATTAAGATCAAATTTAGCAATCGGTACTTCTATTGTTACATCCGAACTGTAACTTACTAAGCCAACATAATTATTATCATTAATGTACTGAGCGCCATTGTTTAGACTCTTTTTAAGCTGGTTAATCGGATCGCCATCCATACTGCCGCTTACGTCCGCAACAAAAACAGCAATGATATCCTTGCCGCCGTCTTTATTCTCTTTCCACAATTGTTGTGCCTGAAGCACCAATCCACCATTTGTATCATGTTTTTCACTCTGATAACTGTCCAACCCATTAAATCCATACTCTGTCGCCATTGCTTGGGAACTTTCGTTTAAGCAGTACTCGGCAAATGCATTTAAAACTGCCTTCTTATCATCCCCAAGGGTTCCTACTTCATATAATGGATTATCGTGTCGAATTCCAAAGGGAATAAATTCATACTTAGATAACTCTTTGTCATTGATATAAGTCTGGTATTCCATAACCATACCATCCAGTTTGCCCAAGGCAGCGCTTTCTCTCATTTGCATTGTAGTATATGCCACATATGGAACATTATTTTGAAAAGCTGTAAAGCCTTCTTTTGCTTTATCACTTAATAAATCGGCAGGATCATAATAAGAAAGCGTACTAAGAAGGAAGTTCAAACCGGTGGAGCTCGCTAAAGGATTGGTATAACCCATCACCATTTCATTGTTAACTACAGCTTTTAATACCGCGTGCATATCAGCTTTACCGTAATTGCTTTCTAATTTCTTCTTTATACTCTCATTTACAAGGATACCTGCTACGTTACCGACAAGCCGCTCTGATTCGATATTTACATTTCCTCCCTGTGCATTGATAAGGTTACCCCATAATTCGGAAGACGGTGTGTATGCGTCAGGTACATATTTATCCGATGTGATATAATCTGCGCCTAAACCGGAAGCAATGTTACGAATGGATACAGAAATAGTTTTTCCACCAACGGTAAAACCTTGTCCATTGAATTCCTTTGCAACTTCTAAAATCCATCCATCCTTATTATTACCTGATTTTTCTGGGCTTGCAAAAATCTCGATATTAATATCTCCGGTTCCCTCTATTACGAATGGATACTTGTCTATTTCCGGTAATTCATCATATAAGGAGGGAGATGTTAATTCTATAGAGGCTTTTCTCGGACTGTTTGTTGTGGTATTAATACTGTTAGTCAAATATTCTATCTTTTCGTTAAGCCCTTTACTATTATAAGTGGCTAATTCTTTCTCATTTTTACCACCGATATCATTTGAAAATTTACTAAACAACGAAACAACGATTAACACAAATATAAATACAATAGCAATACCAGCGATAAATTTCATTAAATTTCCTTTACTCATAGCTATTTCCTCTCATTATCATATTTTTTGACCAATTCATCTATTTCATCTTCATGCTCAATGCGAAGACTTTTCATGGCATTAACCACATCCCTCAATTTACTGATATCCTTTTCTTCTTTAACCTCTCCCATACGGGAGGTTTCAGTTATTAATGTCTCAAATTCCAATAGAATTTGATTATTCTTATGTATCTGCTCCTCGAGATAACCAATATTCTGTCTTACTACTTCTGGTACTCCTTCATCATCAAATATTTCTACTCAGTTAACTAACCTTTCAGTATTAATCACGATTGCATCTTCTACCGTTTGGACTAATTCACCTAGCGCACCGTTGTCTTTAGAACTATATGATTCATCAGCAACCTGAAACATCACATTCTTTCGCCTTTTAAATCTCTGTATTTGCTCATTTACCATGTCGATACATCTTCTTATCTCGTTGTTACTATATTTTTTACGGTATTCAGCCAACGTATAATACAAACGATCAAGCTCGGTTACTCTATCCTCTTGCGTTATCTCCTGCACGGTTACACCGAAGGTATACTTATATAGTAGCAAGATAGCAGTTAACAATACTAAGAATACAACCATTATCATAACAGCTTTTGCCACATTCCCAGCTTGTATTTTGTTCACGATAATAATAGAAATTGGGATAGTTAACGTGGTACTAATGCCTGTAATCCAGTAAAATGTATAATTTTTGTTTCTATTTTTCCTCATATTTACCTCCATGATGTCACTGGGACATCTCTTATAGTAAAACTCATAATCGAATATTTGCTCATTTGATCCATCAAACAACACGATCGAACAATCTTTAATGTAATCTATTTCTTTAAACATTCTATTCTTTTAAGATTGTAATGAATAATTTTATGTTTGATGTTATTATATAATAGATGTAATAAAATGGCTACCATATATTTTCATATGACTTATAATCAAGCAACAAAAAAAGCAAATAGATTAAAATTTAAACCGTTCTTAATTAGGTTATTTTAATTAATATAAGCTTTTCTTGTTATCTTCCAACCCATAAAAACAAGCCCATAAAACATGCATCAATTTCAATACAGGTTTTATGGGCTTCTCTTTCATAGCAATTATATAACCATAGATTAATATCTCATTGTTTACCATACTTTTCTGCTATCTTAATCAACATTTTAACACATTGATCCATCGCTTGTATGCAGGCATATTCTGCTTTTCCATGATGATTGTGGCTGCCGGTCCCTAGATTGGGACAAGGTAACCCCATAAAAGATAATCTTGAACCATCGGTACCACCACGTACTGGATTACTTATCGGAGTACCACCCAGTTCCTTAATGGCTTCATATGCAGTTTCAATCAGGTGCCAATGAGGTTTTATTTGCTCTGCCATATTGTAATAACTGTCTCTTATCTCTACTTGAACAATATTCTTACCATATTTCTTATTTAACTTGCTTGCTATTTCTTGTACAATCGTCTTTCTTTCTTCAAGTTTAATCCTATCATGATCACGAAGCAGATAATGCAAGTTAGCTTTCTCTACGATACCTTCCATTTTATCCAAATGATAAAACCCCTCATTATTCTCAGTATGCTCGGGCCTTTCATTTTCAGGAAGCATTGCATTAAATTCCATCGCAATCTGCGATGCATTTTTCATTTTGCCTTTCGCAGAACCCGGGTGGATATTAAAGCCATTAATTGTGATATTTGCTGATGCTGCATTGAAAGTCTCATATTCTACTTCTCCAAAAGCGGCTCCGTCCACTGTATATGCGTAATCAGCGTCAAATAACTTAACATCAAATAAGTCAGCACCTCGTCCAATCTCTTCATCCGGGGTAAATCCGATTTTAATTTTGCCATGTTTAATTTCCGGATGCTGATGGAGTTCTTCTGCCATCGTAAGGATTTCCGCTATTCCTGCCTTATCATCCGCACCGAGTAAGGTAGTTCCATCGGTTACTAATAAATCGGAGCCAATATATAATTTAAGGGAATCATAATCCTTTGGACTTAGAATGATATTTTTATCCTCATTTAGCAGGATATCCGCTCCATCATAATTTTTTATGATCTTAGTCTTTATATTGGTAAAAGGCACATCACGAACGACATCCATATGTGCCAGAAATCCGATAACCGTCCCTGTCCAATTTTCTATATTTGCTTCTATCGTTCCAAATACATATCCGTTTTTATCGATATTTACATTTTGTATACCCATATTTTCCATTTCTTTAGCTAAGGCTTCCCCAAACAGTAATTGCTCCGGTGAGCTTGGACAATTACTGTTGCCGCTAACCGAACCAGTTTCCTGTTTTGTATAATTTATCAACCGCTCATAAGCTCTCATAATATAATTCGTCCTTCTATAATTTTTTTATTCCTGATAAGAGAAATTGACTTGTCAATGGCTATAAATCCATCTTGTTTATAATGTTTTATACATAAAGCATCACCTATTTCTTTTTTATATTAAAATTAGAAAAGCTATTTATGTCGTGAATGACATATTATTTCAATAGCATTACTACAATTTTCAATCTCAACCTTATTATATAAACCGCCAAATTCACCGTCTAAGCTCCATTCCATTGAATCCGAGGTAATCGTCAGATTAGAAGCTTGAATATAGTACATATAGTTCTCATTTATTTTAACATTAATAAGTGAACTTATAATTGCTTGCAGATCAATTACATTTTTAGGCATTTTGATTAAAAGTATTTCAAACATACCATCATTCAAACTTGTTTTATCATAATTAACATTCTTGAAGCCAGCAATATATAAAGAATTTGTTACGAAGCCGACAATAAAATCATCTTCAATCACTTTATTATCATATTGAACTCTGACATGTCTTCCCTTTAAATCAGATATTTTCTTAATGCTTTCCAAATAGTAAGAAAGAACTCCTATCGTGTTCTTGTTCTTTTGAGAGGTTGTATATGATACATCCGTAAATGCTCCAAAAGCTGCCACATAGATAAAATACTTGTCGTTGAATTTCCCAATATCTAAGTTTTTAGGAGCTCCCGTTAATATATTTTTAACTGCAATTTTTACTTCCCTGCTGATCTTCAAACTATGTGCTACATCATTCATAGAGCCTGCGGGAATATAGCCAATAGGGATAGACTTTTTAGAGAGCATTTGACCTGAAATTACCTCATTAAGGGTACCATCACCACCACCGCATACTAGCAAATCATAATCTTCCTCTTCTCTCATTACAATTGTAGTAGCATCTCCTTTATTCTGCGTTGGAAATACGGTTACCTTAAAACCTTGTTTTACAAAGGAATTAATTATTTCATATAATTTCCCTTTGATTTTTCCTCTTCCTGCAGCGGGATTGAAGATCAATAAAAGTTTTTTCATAATTTGCCTCCAAGAAAGTACAAGCTCCACTTAAGGTTATTGTAATAAGAATAGATATCTGTTTCATTTTATACATTTTTAATTAAAGTTAAACAAAGGAACTATAAAAATTTCTTCATTACAAGTGAATTAGCTTATAATTTCACTTTTATTATAATACGAAAAGGATTAATATACCAGTATCACTGTAACATCTTTAAGTCCTAATTAAAAAAATGTTCTTATGCGTCTGCATCCACCCTGTAACTTCATACAATCCTTTGTCATAATATGATGTTAAATGTAGCTAAATTAGGGTCATGCGATATGAATCTAAGTTATACTTAAACGTTACTAGCCTTACCTAACTTATAATTAATATCCATACCTAACCCAAGTAGTACGATGAAAATCGGTGTAGTCTGTAGCGAGGAATCGTTAAAAAATCCGCTAATCATAAAGCTTAAGGTCGAAACCAGGCAACCAAGTCCAATTCGGGCTTTCAAGGTTGAAAAATTATTGTTTTTATAAATCCGAAATGATTTCATTAAATAAATTAAGTAAAATACTAAGAACGATATTAATGAGATAATCCCTGTTTGGATTCCAATCATAAGATAAAAATTATGGGGTTTTTCAATTAAAGTATATGGGGTTTTGCAGTTATTTGCTTTACCGACATAATCTGATTGAGGGAAAACGATTGGGAATGTGTCCGGACCATTTCCTAACAAAAGGGTATCTTTTAATAATGGAATAGATCTAGACCATATATAGCCTC
>JAQUYQ010000104.1 GCA_028691795.1 Herbinix sp. | reverse complement strand
TAATTAACCGGGCAACTCAGGGATTATATCCACCCGGTTCTACCTTTAAGGTTTTGACTTCCTTAGAATATATGAGAGAAAATCCCTCCTCCTATCAAAAATATAACTATGATTGTATTGGAAGTATAAAATATGACTCAATGACCATCCATTGTCATAATAATAAAATACATGGAGAAGTAGATTTGCCGAAATCTTTTGCTAAATCTTGTAATACCTCATTTGCTTCAATTGGAAAAAGTCTTAATTTAGAAAAGTTCTATTCCTTGTGCGAGGATTTTCTGTTTAACAGTAATCTTCCCATTGAAATGGAGAGCAATTCCAGCAAATTTACGCTAAAAAAAGGGACTTCCGGTGTTGAAGAAGCGATGCAGACAGCAATCGGTCAGGGAAATACCTTAATTACTCCACTTCATAATGCAATGATAGCTGCAACTATAGCCAATGGGGGTATAATGATGAAACCCTATGTTGTAGATCGTATTGAAAATGCGAATGGTGGAGCCGTTAAGAGATTTACAGCCCAGATTCTTTCAAAACCAATGACGACGAAGGAAGCAGATTATATCGGCAAAATGATGCGGTTAGTAGTAACAGACGGTACGGCTACAAAGTTAAAAGCTTTGAAACAGGAATCAGCCGGAAAGACCGGATCAGCCGATCATGGAGAAGGGAAAGCGCATGCCTGGTTTATTGGATATGCACCTTATGATGATCCAGAAATAGTGGTGAGTGTAATTGTGGAAAATGTAGGAACAGGAAGTGATTACGCCGTACCTGTCGCAAAAAAGATATTTAGTGCATATTTTAATAATGATTAATAACTTTGTTATTTTGTACTATTGTACTATTTGTTACTTTTCAATAATAATGGGTTGAAAAATTATGCATATTGTTGTATACTGCTATTTAGTATAGATGGTACACCTAAAAGCAGGAGGAATTGCGATGGTTGAAGCAACGAGCTGTGGTGGTGTAGTTATATTCAGAGGAAAGATTTTATTACTGTATAAGAATTATAAGAATAAATATGAGGGGTGGGTGCTACCGAAAGGAACCGTTGAAGAAGGAGAAGAATATAAAGAGACTGCGATACGCGAGGTTTTGGAGGAAGCGGGAACAAATGCATCTATTATCAAGTATATTGGAAAAAGTCAATATTCTTTTAGCACACCACAGAATACAGTATTAAAGGATGTTCATTGGTACTTAATGATGTCTGATAGCTATTACAGCAAACCACAAAGAGAAGAGTTTTTTATGGACTCCGGTTATTACAAATTTCATGAAGCATATCACATGCTAAAATTTGCAAACGAAAAGCAAATTCTGGAGCGTGCCTATAATGAATATTTGGATTTAAAAAAAAGTAACCTATGGGGGAATAAGAAATATTTTTAACAACAATGTCTAAGGACTGTTCGAAGGAACAGTCCTTTTTTCACAGATTTGCTAGCAAACTTTTTAATAAACTTACAGTATCGAACCCTATTTTAGCTGCAAGATCCCGTTCCAAAGATTCTTTTAACAATTTGTTTTCTGAATATAATTTTTCACCTAATGGGGTAAGCTTAAGACCTTTTTTCTTATTACTATTTACAACATTATTAATTGTAATAATGCCTTTTGAGTTTAACGTTTTTATACATTTATGTGTTGCTTGCCTAGTTATATCAACTTGTTTTGCTATTTCGGATATAGTAGGCTGTTTCCCGTAAATAAGGTATATGACAGACCATTCTGAATTAGTAATAGAAATATTATATGAGTTATTCCACACTTCTTCATTAACTTTTTTAAATTTAAAATATTTTGAATTAATTAAATCTATTAAATCAAAGTTATCGAATTGTTTTTCCATATGTTTCACCTCAGCAGAAGTATACTATGACAAAAGGAAGATGTCAACTAAGTTGACATAAAGTTGTTAATATGTTATGTTTGTATTGTCAACTCAGTTGACATATGGAGGTGATAAAATGTTTAAGCAAGGTGATTATATTATTTACTCTTGTCGAGGAGTATGTTTAATCGATGAAATAAAAGAAAAAACGATAGACAATAAGAAAAATATGTACTATATAATGCATCCAATTAATATAAAAAATTCCATAATTATGACGCCGGTAGATAACGATAAAGTAAAAATGCGTTTAATCATGAAACAGGAAAAGGCCGAGGATATTATTGTTACTTTATTGGATAATATTAATATACCACGTATTTCAGATAAGAAAATAAGAGAACGAGTTTATAGTAGAATACTGAAAGAAGGAAATCCCAATGAATTAGTAGAAATAATTAACGTACTAATTGAGGAAGAGAATGAAAAAAGAATTGAAGGAAGAAAACAATCGGCTACAGATGAAAAATATTTAGAAAAAGCAAAAGAATTATTATTTACGGAATTGTCAGTATCCTTAGGAGTTGAAATTGAACAAATCAAGCAAAGAGTTGAAGCTATCCTTGATGAAAAGTTTTAATGGATGGACAGCCACAGCTTCATACTATTGGTATCTTTAAAGTCTCAGTATATCATGCTTCAATCCTGAGTGCAGCCGTTATACCAGGAAATTCTGACATTCAAGTCAGTATTATATCCCGGTATTGCTCCGGCTTACATTCAGTTGTCACTCGGATTCTTACCTGCAATCTGATCATTTTCTTTATCATTCGTTTCTAAATAGGATGCTCCAAAGTCATGCATCATTTCAAGAATAGGTATAATTCTTTCACCTAATTCTGTTAAGCTGTATTCCACCTTTGGAGGAACGACAGGGTATATCTTTCTACAAATAAGAAGATCGTCTTCTAAGCTTCTTAATTGCGTCGTAAGCATTTTTTGCGTTACGTCCGGCAACTTCTTTTTTATTTCACTGAATCTCATTACTTTATTACTTAAATACCATAAAATCATAATTTTTCGTTTGCCTGACAAGAGCTTTTGGACGAGAACCATTGGACAAACATCATATTTTAAACACTTCTCATACATATAGCAACTTTCATGCTTTTTTTCGTTATTCATCAATAGTCATCTCCCTATCCTAAGTATCGTTTTGGATACTATGGATCATAAAAGTACCTTCTTGTAATTTTTTTTAAATCTGTTAACATTATAACACATATTTAGTAATTTTAAATACTATTATGTGCAATTCTAATATTTGGTGATAGAGTGCTCTGAGCCTTGAAGTGTTATTAAATTAACAATCTATAGATACCTTAAATTATTTCGATATTATGAAATAGACATGATCGCTAAGGAGAATAGCAATGGAGAAAAAAATAGTTATAGTTGGCGCTGGTTATGCAGGAATTCTTACTGCGAAAAAATTAGCTAAAAAACTTAAAAAGCATGATGTTAACATTACAATCATCGATAGAAATCCTTTCCATACCATGTTGACAGAGCTGCATGAAGTGGCTGCCAATCGTGTGGATGAAGACAGCATTAAGATTAGCCTGAAGAAGGTATTTGCAGGCAGAAAAGTAAATGTAAAGCTTGATTCTGTAACATCAATTGATTTTGATAATAAAACTGTGATTGGCACAAATGAAGTTTATCCATATGATTACTTAGTGCTGGCGGCAGGATCTAAGCCAACGTTTTTTGGAGTTACCGGAGCAGAGGAATACTCCTATAAGCTTTGGTCATATGATGATGCTGTTCTTTTAAAAGAACACATAATGAATACTTTCCGTGCAGCCTCCCGTGAAACAAAGGAAACCGAAAGAAAAAGAATACTGACCTTTTATGTGGTTGGTGCTGGTTTTACCGGAGTAGAAATGATCGGAGAATTAGCAGAGTATGTTCCTATTCTTTGTGAAAAGTTTGAGATTAAGAGAAGCGATGTAACCTTAGTAAATATAGATGGGTTAAGCAGGCCAATTCCTAACCTGCCGGAAAAATTATCAGCGAAGGTAACAAAGCGTCTAGAGAAAATGGGTGTCCAACTGATTTTAAACGCATTCGTGACAAATGTTGGAGAAGATTTCATTGAGTTCAAACAAGATAATAAAATACAACATAACAGCATTGGTACAATAATCTGGGCTGCAGGTATACAAAGCTCTGAAATTACGAATAAGGCCGGAAGTTCACTGGAAGTACAGCGTGGCGGACGTATTCAGGTTGACCAATATCTACGTTCCACTAAAAATGAAAATGTATATGTAATCGGTGATAATATGTACTACATACCTGAGGGCGAAGAGCGTCCAGTTCCGCAGATGGTTGAAAACTGCGAACAAAGTGCAGATACCGCAGCGCATAATATTGTTAATGCAATAACAGGAAATGGCAAGATGGAAATCTATAAACCAGCATTCCATGGTGTTATGGTTTGTATCGGTGGTCGGTATGGTGTTGCTCATGTAGGATTACCGAATCATTTCTTCAGTTTACCCTCCTTCTTTGCAATGTTTGCGAAGCATTTTATTAATATTATATATTTTATACAGGTACTTGGTTGGAATAAGATTTTTAGTTATGTGAAACACGAGTTTTTAACTATCCGTAATTGCAGAAGCTTTGTAGGCGGCCATTTTTCTAACAGGACACCAAGCTTTTTGTTAGTCCCTTTGCGAATCTGGCTTGGTGCAGTGTGGTTATTTGAAGGTATTATGAAGATTGTAGAAGGTTGGTTTACCAGTTCAAAACTTACCGGTTTCTTTGGAGGAGCTAATTCCTGGTATGATAGTATCTTAAACCCAGTTACAAATAACGGCACCACCGATGGTGTATCTTCCGCTACTACTGCAGCAGTTGATACGGCTTTTAAGACAGTATCCGTCGTTACTAAGGCTGTCCCTGTAACAACCGATGCAGTTTCTTCCGCTTCTACTGCAGCAGGATCTGCAGCAAGTTCAGCAGCAGATGCAGCAAATACCGTAGCTACAGCTGTCGGTCATGTTATTACGAATTTTGATTTCTTAGGATTATTTAAAGTTATTTTTGTTTCAGGTAAGGATTTAGCAAGTTCTACGCTTAATGATTTTGCCTTTCGACTTGATGTACCGGTTATGAATTGGTTTGTAAATACTTTTATCCTACCGTATGACAATGTTCAGATGATAATGCAAATTTTCATCGTTGTCGCAGAGATTTTGATTGGTTTAGCTTTAATCGGTGTATTATTTACATCACCTGCAGCTGCATTTTCTTTGGTACTACAATTCATGTTTGTATGTACAACTGGTTTATATCTAGGTTCATTCTGGATGATTTTTGCTGCCATAGCAGTATTAATCGGTGCTGGTAGAAGCTTAGGATTTGACTATTACGCAATGCCTGGATTGAAAAAGGCGTGGAAGAAACTACCAATTATTAGAAAGCTGTATCTCTATAATGACTAATAATATGAATATACAAAACAATAATGAAGTTTTTACCTATGAGGAAGCAATTGATCTTGTGAAGAAAGAAGTGGAACGTTCCTTAACGAAGTCACCATTGATAATTCGTGAATATTTAACTCATTTATCACGCTCACAAGGAAAATTTATTCGGGCAGTATCTGTAATTACTTGTGCTGAAGACAAGGAATGTAAAATTCATCCGAGTGCGGTTTTGGTAGCTGCAGCAATTGAGATTTTGCACCTTGCATCTTTAGTACATGACGATGTCATTGATAATGCAGATATTCGAAGAGGCAAAGCTACACTACAGAAAAAGTACGGTAAAAGAACGGCTGTAATCTGTGGGGATTATCTTCTAAGTCTGGCACTAAAAAAGATAACTGACATCTCAAATAGAAAGGACTACCTGGAAATTGGTCTTCCTGACTATATTGCTAAGCTTTGTCTGGGTGAATTAAACCAACATATTAATAATAGAAATTTAAATTTATCGATTTTTCAATATTTGAAAATTATTTCAGGAAAAACAGCAGCTCTGTTTGAGGCCTCTTTCTATGCTGGAGCAGTGATAGCGGGGTGTACACAAAAGGAAGCAAAAAAATATAGACTGCTTGGTAATTATATCGGTATGATTTTTCAACTGTCTGATGATTGTATTGATTTTGATACTACCGTAGAGGAAGCGAATAAGCCTGTTCAATCCGATTATGAACAAGGAGTAATTACTTTACCTCTAATTCATGCCCTTCAGGAAAACGAGAATTTTAAAGAAAAGGCAGCTAATGCCGGCGTGACCAGGGAAGAGATTAATGAAGAAGTCACGAGAACAGAAGGCCTTACGTTTACGAAAATGATAATTCAGAAATATCATAATAAAGCAATGCAACGATTAGGTGAGCTGGAGCTTGCTGAGTGTAAAAAAGCAAGGCTGGTTTCTATATTAAATAAAGCATCCCGAATAGCAGAGGTTCAGTAATTGCGATATTTTAAATCTTTCGTAGAGAGGATGTGTGTAAAATGTTAAAAAGATTATTAAATTATACAGAAATAAAGACTAAAATTACAAGTACATTTACTTTCGCATTGACAATAGCCTTTCTTCTATATCAGAGGCAGACAATTAATTGGAAGTTAACAATGATTTTCTTTGCAGCGATGTTTCTGTTTGATTTAACAACTACAGCAATTAATAATTACATTGATTCCAAAACAAATGATCAGTTATTACAATTTAAAAGAAAGACAGCTCTTAATATAATTTACTGTTTGTTTGGAATAAGTACCATATTGGGCTTGTATTTGGCATATTTATCCGATATCGTAGTTCTGATGGCTGGAGGTGTATGCTTTGCATGTGGTGTCATATATACTTATGGACCGCTTCCAATCTCCAGACAACCACTTGGTGAAGTATTCTCAGGTTTTTTCTATGGGTTAATGATACCTTTTATACTAATGTATATAAATATGCCGAAGGGTTTCTTTTTAACTTATCATTTAAGCCTTGAATCGATATCTCTGGAATTTAAAGTTATTCCATTTTTAACTTTAATTCTTTTTTCAATCACACCTTTTTGTACGACGGCTAATATCATGCTGGCTAACAATATCTGTGATCTGGAAAGCGATATAGCAGTCAAGAGACATACATTACCCTATTACATAGGCAAGAAAGCTCTTTCGCTATTTGCAGGATTATATTATCTGACCTATGTTGCTACGATAATAATGGTTATATTTAAAATATTGTCTCCGATTTGTCTACTTTCCCTATTATCAATATTTATCGTACATAAAAATATCCGTACTTTTTTCGCTAAGCAGGAAAAAGCTGTTACTTTTATTTGTTCCATCAAAAATTTTGTAATTATCATGGGGACAAATACTGTTGTTATTTTATTCAGCATTTTATTTTCTTGATAAAACATTAAGAACAGACTTTTAAACTGTTCCTAAAGAATATACGGTAATACCGTACTGCATTGATAATGCAGGTAAAGGAAGTTTATTCTTCTGACCTGAAAGGGTCAGATTGTAATAAAAATAAATTATTGCCGCCGTTGGCGGATGAATGGAGGAAATTAATGAAAAAATTTTTAACGTTACTACTCAGCTTGACATTAGTAGTTTCCATGTTTACTGCATGCGGTAAAAGCGATGCTGCAAAAGATACTACTAGTGAAGTAACACCTACGACAGCAGTTGCTGAACCTACTGCTGAAGCGACTGCTGCAACTACTGCTAAAACAGGCCTCGCTGTTATCTCTTCAATTGCAAAATCAACAAGTGTTGGCGAAGCAGACGGACTTGCTCAGGTTGATTCCACTGTTGTTGCTGTATTAGTTGGTGCGGATGGCAAAATCTTAGATTGCAAGATTGATGCTGCTCAGACAAAGATCAATTTTTCTGCAGAAGGTAAACTTGTAACCGACATCGCTACTATCTTTAAATCCAAACAGGAACTAGGAACAGAATATGGCATGGGAACGAAATCTGGAATCGCTAAGGAATGGAACGAACAGGCTGATGCATTTGCAGCTTATATCGTTGGAAAAACAGTTGAAGAAGTAAAAGGTATTGCTGTTAATGAAGAAGGTGTTGCAACCGAAGCTGACCTAACATCCTCTGTTACTATCCATATTGGTGATTTTATAGCAGCAGTTGATAAAGCTGTTGCAAATGCACAAGATTTAGGTGCTAGCAGTACCGACAAGCTTGGTCTTGCAGTTACGACCGATATGAGCAAATCAGCAGATGCAAGTGCAGATGCCGATGGTATTGCTCAGGCATATTCCTTCTATTCAGCAGTTACTACAGATGCGGATGGAAAAATTACAAGTTGTACTATTGATGCATCTCAGGGTACTGTAAACTTTGATACTAAGGGAGTTATTACTTCTGATTTAACAGTAGCGCCTCAGACAAAGCAGGAATTAAAGGAAGCTTATG
>JAQUYQ010000103.1 GCA_028691795.1 Herbinix sp. | reverse complement strand
AAATGAAGAGCAGAATGTATTTAATAGTGTATCTAGAACCTTTGGATAAGATAAAACCGATGGCTTTGACTGAGATCAGTCTACACCATCGGCTTTTTTAGTTCAAGGTTGCCTCTGAACAGTAACGAATGATACAGCGAAAAGAATTCACAATCTATTTATTATTGACACGGTTAATCAAATCAGTTAAAATATTTCCGGAAGACGATACAAATTAACTAACTGCAATATAGAAGATACCTTTAGACAGCCTTCAATGAGGTTTGTTAAGTTGTAAGTAAGCCGATATCTTGAGATGTAACTGAAGGTATCGGTTTTTTTATAAAAGTAGTAGAATTTATTATTAAGGAGAAACTGTGAAGATAAAGTAATCTTCACACTATGTGCCGTAGAACGGCCAAATGGAGGTAAATATGAGTAAGAAAGTAGCAATTATTATGGGAAGTGATAGTGATCTTCCTGTTCTGAAAAGTGCCATTAATACCCTAAAGGGGTTTGGTATTGAGTTTGAAGTTCATGTTATGAGTGCACACCGTACTCCAAAACAGGCATGCGAATTCTCTACCAATGCAAAATCAAATGGTTTTGGTGTAATCATCTGTGCAGCAGGCAAAGCCGCTCACCTTGCGGGAGTTATTGCAGCACATACTACCTTACCTGTCATCGGTATTCCGATCAAATCTTCTACCATGGATGGCCTTGATTCTCTTTTATCCACGGTTCAGATGCCAAAAGGTATTCCGGTTGCAACTGTTGCGGTTGACGGAGCAGACAATGCAGCCATATTAGCAGCTCAGATTCTTGGATTATTTGATGAGGAAATCAACAAAAAGCTTGAAAAAATGAAGTTAGATATGGTTGATGAAGTTATGGCAAAGGATACGAAACTGCAATCAGAGGTTTGGTAATAAAGTAACTTTTTAATATTGACATGGCAATTTAAATACGTTATATTAATACTACTTTGAGGTGATAATATGACAAAAGGTCAATTGGAAGCTAAACTAAGTGAAGCAATCAGTAAATTTGAAATGGAATATATGGGCCGTGGTCCCAAATCAATCAGGACATATATCCTGAATGATTTGATTATTATACGGCTAACTGGTGTTTTAAGCCCCTCAGAGCAGAAACTAACGGATAATCAGGCGGGCATAGAATTATTAAAAAAAGTACGGTCTTCTTTATTTGAAGGAGGGCGCGGATATTTGGAAACATTAATTACTGATATTATCGATGTAGCCATCATCAGCACCCATTCCGATTTAAGCACGAAAACCGGCGAAAAAATTATTGTTATAACAACCGATAGAAACATTGAAGAATTAGTCACAATAAAATAATTTCGGAAGACGAGACAAATTAACGTGTTAATCAGCTATCAATAGCTAGTTAAGTTGTAAGTAAGCCGATATCTTAGGAATTCACCTAAGGTATCGGCTTTTTTATATTAGGGCATACTTAATATCAAGAACAAACTTGAAAAGGAGTAATGAAATGAACGCAAATGTACAGGAATACCTACAGAAACTGAATTTAACTAATGATGTAAAAAATATACTCGAGAGCTGCAAACGTCTTACTTTTGTGGAAACCAGAGCTGAGTTATTAGATTTGTGCTTCGAAAAGGGATCCGATGACAGGTATGATGTTTCTTATCCTGTACCGGGAAAAGGAATTGTAGTTGAAGCAAATGTTACCCGTTGTAAAAATGGTGTTGCTGTTAACTATACCGAAGATTATATGCGCCGTCGTGATCCGGATAGTCTTGTAATTGGCGATCAACAGGATACGGATAAACCGAAATATAAAGATCTCTATAAAACAGATTTTGAACCTCTTCGAGGCGAAACCTTTGGGTGGTTGAAAGGCCAGGATTTAATTGCTTTACCATTTAAAGCAGGCGGATATCAATATGGCTATGATGCTCTCCTAATCGCACCTTCAAATGCTGCTTTTTTTGCCTGCGGTCTGGCAGATCTGCAAGGTTTTTTAAGTATTAATGAGATCTCTGATAAATTTACTCCAAAAGCTATCGTATATCTTGCTCCACCGTTTCGCCATACACATTTTGACGGAAAACAAATTGTAGTTCACAATCGTCTTGAGGAGGTTCATGAGGTATTCTCCTATAATCTTTATCCTGGTCCCAGTGCAAAGAAAGGAATTTACGGTGTACTTCTTAACATCGGTGAACAGGAAGGCTGGGTAACGGCACATGCTTCTACTGTTAAAGTTATAACTCCTTATGATAACGAGATTGTTATTATGCATGAAGGTGCCTCCGGCGGAGGTAAAAGCGAAATGATTGAACCAGCACACAGAGCCGCAGACGGACGGTTAATCTTAGGTGAGAATCTGGTAACCGGTGAAAAATACTATCTCGATTTATACGAATCTTGTGAGCTTCGCCCGGTTACAGATGATATGGCACTTTGCCACCCTAATATGCAAAATGATAGTAAAAAGCTAGTTGTACAGGATGCTGAAAATGGTTGGTTCTTAAGGCTTGATCATGTGACAGAATACGGGACTTCACCACTTTACGAAAAAATATTTACCCAGCCCAAAGAACCCCTAGTATTCTTCAATATCCAAGCTGTTCCTAAGGCAACCTGTCTTGTATGGGAGCATACCCTGGATTCAGACGGTACTCCTTGCCCTAATCCAAGAGCAATTTTACCAAGACGATTGGTTCCCGATATTGTATCTGAACCTGTTGAGGTAGATGTACGAAGCTTCGGTGTCAGAACACCTCCTTGTACCAGAGAAAATCCTTCCTATGGTATTCTTGGAATGCTTCATATTCTTCCTCCCGCACTTGCATGGCTTTGGAGATTGGTTGCACCCAGAGGTTATAATAATCCAAGTATTGTCGGCGGCAAAGGGATGATTAGTGAAGGGGTTGGCTCCTACTGGCCCTTTGCAACCGGTAAAATGGTTAAGCAAGCTAATTTATTACTGGAACAAATAGTACGTTCCTCCAGTACCAGATATGTCTTAATTCCAAACCAACATATTGGTGTTTATAAAGTTAGCTTTAATCCTCAATGGGTGGACAGAGAATATATAGCAAGACGTGGAAGCGCAAAATTCAAACCAGAGCATTTGAAAGAAGCTCGTTGTACTTTATTGGGTTATGGTTTAGAATCTTTAAAAGTTGACGGTCAATACATCAGGAAAGCCTTTCTACAGCCGGAAAGACAGCAAGAAGTTGGTACGGATGGATATGATGCTGGTGCTGCCATACTAATCGATTTCTTTAAGAAAGAAGCTTCCAAATTTAATACGGATGAATTAAATCCATTGGGGAAAAAAATCATTGAATGCCTGCTTCGAGATGCCCCTTTGCAGGATTACATTGATTTAATTCCCATGAGATTATAAGGATACTAACCATAAACAATAAAAAGAAAGTGTACCCTGAAAGGTAGATACTAAACAAAAAGTCTCTATCTTCAGGGTACACTTTTCTTTTATTATGCTATAGACAATATAAGTCTATTTTAAAGTTTACATTTGTTATATTCCCGCTTACTGGCATCTACTTTTATCAAAACATGTCATATAAAAACAATTAATATAACAGCATAAATTGATAATTTATGTCTGCACCGATATATCCTTCTGACGTTGTTATAAAAAGAATATATTCATCCGGTTGAAGATATTCATATATATATTGGTATAACTCATCGGGTTTTTCCGAACAGATTGTAATTTTTTCTCCATCATAAGTGTATAAATAGACATATGTATTCTTCAAATCCTCTAGGCTCAATGATTCTATAATGCTTAAGAAATAACCCGGTTCCGTTACTCTAAAGTAATAGCAATCTCCATTCTCAGTTGCTTTGATCGTCCCTGTCACTCCATAACCGGACGGTATTTCCTGAGATGTGCTTGAATTTTGGCTTTTAGTAGGATCTTCATAAATCATGTTAGCTTCAAACCATTTCTCTAACTCTTCTTCGTATTGCTTATGATAATCAGTAATTGATAGTGGATGATTGGTGTTAATTTTTTGGAGCTCCTTTACATTAATTGCGAAATTCAGATTTTGCCCATCTACATAGTATAAAGTATTTATACCAATTACCTCACCATTTGCATTAACCAATGGTCCTCCACTGTTACCAGGAGAGATAGAAGCATCAATTTGAATAAACTCAGCTTTTTCGCTCTCAATGGTACGGGATGCTGTAGATACCATCCCCTTTGTCATAGTACCTGTTAATCCTAGCGGACTGCCAAAGGTATAAACATCTTCACCGCCTGCAGTTTCTTCCTGACATAAGTTAAGTATAACATAGTCTTTCTTAAGTTCTAAAATAGCCAAATCTAATTCCTCATCATATCCAAGGATGGTACTGATCGCATATTCCTTTTTGTCATAGGTTTTAACCACAATTTTGGTAGCACCTTCAATTACATGGTAATTGGTAACAACCTTTCCCTCTCCAACAAAGAAACCAGAACCTATAGATTCCCCATATTCATCTTGAGCAACAATTTCTACAGTCGAAGGGCTACATTTTGCATATACCTCCTTGGAAGAAAGTTCAGTTTTCTCCGGCTTTTCAACTACTGTTAGATGGATAACCAGTCTGTCATTGGTTGAATCCGAGGCGATCGTAATGGTATCTGTACCGGTTTTCTTTGGTGTAATAGTCATAGGAATTCTCTCACCTGACCATTTTCCCCAGGAACACGTAGCAATACCAGTATCAGAGCTCCAGGAAAGTGTCTCCTCCTCAATATCTGTCAAGGTAGTAACCCAGATTGTCGTTTTATCATAACAGGTAACATTGGTAGAAAAGGTTCCTAATCGATTTGATCCTATTACCAAAACGTATTTTGCAATTTTATCACCTGCTTTGGCATATATTGTAACTTTACCACTAAATAAAGCTGATAGCTTACCCGTACTATTGATCGTAGCCACTGAAGGATTAGATACACTCCAAACTACCTTGTCATTCATTCCTACTACTTTTGCTTTAAATTGATAAGTTTCACCTACATTCAAATATTCTGTAGACTGTGTAACGCTTACCGTTGGTTTATCTACGGTAACTGAAACTTTTAAGTTGTATGATTTATTATTTTGTTTTACTGAAACAGCAATTGTTGCTGAACCGGCTGCAATCGGTTTTATAATCCCCTTGGAAGAAACGGAAGCGATTTTATTATTGCTGCTTTTATAGGTTACCGTTGCATTCTTTGTCAAATTTTTAAATTTAATCATATAGGTATCATAGCCTACATATAATGTCTTTTTAGCTTCGCTTACGGAAGGAGCTGTAACGGCAGCCTCTGCGACTGTAATATTTGAAGCGACCCCCGAAATCGCCGTTATTCCAAAAACCAACATTACGACAAATAAAATTTGAACTATTCTTTTTCTAATTTCAAGCAAATTTTTACCTCCTATTATCATAATTTAAAACCATATTATTCATTATAATGGAAATATTTAGTTTTGCAAGTACAATAAAATTTATATTAAAATATATTAAAAATATTCAATTATCAATCGACAGACTCTTTACTGACAGCCAAAATTCCACTCCATCTTTTTTATTAATCACACCATATTTACCCTGATGTGCATTCATAATGGTTCGAACGATATATAGTCCCAGTCCGACATTATTCTGGGATGTCCTTGTTCTAGATTTATCCTCGCGATAGAAACTGTTCCATATCTTTTCAAGATTAGCCTCCTCAATATTTATTCCCTCATTGAAAACAGATATGACGATATCATCGCCAGGCTGTTCCACCTTCATTTTTATCTTATGGCCCTTTTGGGTATAAAAAATTGCATTTGAAAGATAATTATTGATTGCTTCTTCAATGTACAAGGGATCTACCAATGCTTTATTGCAGACTGCCGAACAAAATTCACTTATTATTTCCTTATTATCCATTAAGATTACACTCTTACGATAGATCTGTTCTGCTAATTTAGAAATATCTATTTCTTCGGGATTGATATTGGTCAGCATGTTCTCCATATTGGATAAGTTTAATAAATTTTTTATCAAAACATCCATCTTACTTGTTTCATCCAATATAGTCTCGTAATAAAATGTCTTATCAATTCCTGGTACGTCATTATTCAGCATTTCAGTATATCCTGACAGGATTGCCAAGGGCGTCTTAAGTTCATGCGAGACATTTGCAATAAATTCAACTCTCTGTTCATCAATCTTACTCATATATTTAATATCATACTTTAGTTTTTTATTTGCTTCCTTAAGGCTTACTATATTTTCCTCAAGGCGATCCGACATTTTATTAATATTTACCGCCAAACTGCCAATTTCATCTCTTCGTTGAAACTCATTCGCCCGTACAGAAAAATCTAAATTTGAAATATGTACTGCAACTTTATTGATATTTTCGATTGGTCTGGCGAATTGTTTCGAGATAAAATAAACCATAAATACACCGGCCGCAATTGCAAATGTTGAGATATATAAAATAAATAAATTCGTACTTTTCATATCCGCACTAATGGATTTTACGGATAACCGGATCACAAGATAATATGTTTTATCTTCTCTTTCAATTTTACTTAAGAGCCGGATTCTGTCCCCGTCCCGTAAATCTGTTTTAATTATTGTAGGTTCAGAGGTCTTATAATAAGACTTAGGATACTTTTCAAAATCAAACTCGTTGCCATTGATACGTGGGTCTGGATTAGCTGGCATTATCCTATTGCTATAGATTAATTCCAGATTCTCATCTGCTAATAGGATTTCCAGATTATTATTAATCACAAGGCTTCGTATAATGACAACAATATTTTCATCCGTTGTATTTGCCAGATTAATGATCTGTTTATTAACCTCCTTCATCATCCTTGTCTTTTGATAAACATAATATCGTTCTGCCAAAAGAAAATTCGCTGCCATTTGAATCGTAAATACAACTAAAAGTATCCCGCATATCGTTACTGTGAGCCTAACTTTTATAGATTTGAACATACACACACCTCAAACCGGTATCCTCTACCATGTATCGTTTGAATATAATCGGCTCCAATTTTTGACCTTAATTGCTTAATATGAGTATCTACCGTCCTTCCATCACCTATATAATCAAAATTCCATACTTCATTCAATATCTTTTCTCGCGATAATACGGTATCTATATTACCTATCATATATATCAAAAGATCATATTCCTTCGGTGTCAGATAAATTCTATTGTTACAAACCTTCACAATCATACCAATTTTATCTATCGTAATTTCTCCAACCGAAATCAGTTCGTTTGAATTATATCTGCAACGATTTAGAACAGCTTCAATATGCGCCATAAGAATAATTGGTGAAAAAGGTTTCATAATATAATCGTCCGCACCATACTTAAAACCTAATATTTGATCATATTCCTGACTTTTCGCTGTCAGCATGATTACCGGCATATTGGATACTTCTCGGATTTCTGTTAACACTTCAAACCCATCTTTATAAGGCATCATTACATCCAGCAGGAGTAGATCTATTTTGTTATTATTAGCGTAGAAGGCTTTAAGTGCTTCCTTCCCATCCTCCGCTTCAATTACTTTATAATTGCAGCTAGTCAGATAATCCTTCACCATTCTTCGAATTCTGCCCTCATCTTCTGCTATCAGAATTGTTCCCTTATTCATGTATACCTCCATTTTACCGCTCTATTGGACTTCAGAACTCTTTCTCATCGTCTTGATATTTTAATTCTTTCGCGTTAATACCCTTTGTTAATAATATAAATATTCAATAATTTTCCTACCTATATTTTACCTTAATTTATGTGATGAAATTGTGATGAAATTGTATAAATTTATCATTGTTAACTTTTTGTTAAATTTGTATTACCCAAGGAATCAACTCTGTGATTAATTTTATAAGTAGGTGCACATAATGTTAACAATTAAATCCAGTCATGTTTCAATACAGACTTAAGATTAAGATTTCATTTAGCTGATCATCTATATACATTATCGGTTAACACATGATATAATTTATGTACATTTACAAATACATTATCTAAATAGAGCTATTTATAGTTATAGAATTAAAATAAATTAATCTCAATAAAAAGGAGGGCGCGCATATGAGAAGACAAGACCGTGAAGTAACTAATATGGACGAAATAATTACTATTATGAAGAAATGTGATGTATGCCGATTAGCATTATTTGATGAGGAATTTCCCTACATTATACCGATGAATTTTGGGTTTACTTATCAGAACGGTGAGATTGAATTATATTTTCATTGTGCTAAAGCTGGTAAGAAGCTTGATCTAATCAATTTAAATCCGAAGGTTGGTTTTGAGATGGATTGTTCCCATCGATTAATTCTGGATGAAAAAGACTGT
>JAQUYQ010000102.1 GCA_028691795.1 Herbinix sp. | reverse complement strand
ACCTCCTTGGTAAAATGTATGTTTTGGACGACGGACATTTTTGAGACTTCCTATAGATGTATTTTATTATAAAAAATAAAATGTTGGAATGTATTATTCACACACCCCAACATTTATTATAGAACCAAATATCATTTGTTCTTGTCTCTCTAAGTGTTTTATTTGTTGATTTATGCTTTGTTTCATACGTAACCTTCTTTCTTGATGGAGTACTATTCTTACATTATACAATCACTTTAACTATATGTATAATTATATTCTCATTAAAAAAATTAACTTCATATGGAACTAAATGTTACAAAATTGTTAAAAAGTGTTACAAAATGATGAAATATTATAGTTGCTTTTTTGACTTTCATTTGGTAAAATGATTACAGTAAATTTATTGTAATAAAAGATTTGAGGAGACTAGATGAAACTTAAATATAAAAAGATAATACTATTAACAACAATGAGTACAATGGGAATAGGTATATTAACAATATCGGCAAGCAATGACAGAACACAGGCACAGGAGAACCTAAGCGCAAAGTCTGTTCAGGAAGCTGGTTTATTGGCAGTTTCTTCTGAAGCTGACATAAATATTGATGATATGGAGATTACGGTTACAGCAGCTCTTACCGCTACACCGATTCCATCACCTACTCCTATGCCGGTATATGACATAGAGAAAGATAATTATCCCAAAATAACAAAACTATTTAAGGATTTTTATATTGCTAAAAATGATCGTGATGTAGATACGATAAAGAAAATTTTAAGTGATCCTACTAAAGTGGAGTCACAGGATGAGCTACAGAAAAAAACACAATATATTGAAGAGTACAGTAATATTACGGCTTATACAAAGAAAGGCTTTGAAGAGGGAACCTATATTGTATATGTATATCATGAGATTAAGTTTACCGGAATCAATACGCCGGCTCCTGGTCTTTCAAAGTTCTATGTGATAACAGATGAAAATAATAAGCTAAAGATTTTTTCCGGAGAAATGGATGAAACAACGCAAGCCTATTATGATGATAGAAATAAGGATGAAGATGTTGTCGCTTTAATTGAGATGACGAATACGAAAAGTAAAAAAGCTATGAATAAGGATGAAGATTTGAAAAATTTCTGGAAGAATATAAAGGAATTAGCGAGTAGTAATGCAACTCAGGCAGAAGGAGATTCTGCTGAATAAATTATAAGTTACTCCTTATACTATAATAATCAAATAGTATAAGGAGTATTTTTTATGATTGGAAATGTTGATTTAGATTTATTAGAAAAGACTTATCAAAATGCATCCATCGGAATTACAGCGATTGAAGCTGTATTGAATAAGCCCAACAATAAAGAGCTTAATAATGCTTTATACAAGCAATTAAGAGATTATCAAGAACTAGCAGATAAATCAAAAAGTCAATTAAAAATGAACGGAGCAACAGCGAAAGATAATCCACTTTATGAAAAAGTGTTGATGAAGGGAAATGTTAAAGTAAATACATTAATTAATTCTTCTGATAGTCATATAGCGCAAATGGTAATTCAGGGAAGTACTATGGGTGTAACTCAAATGACAACACTTATCAATGCAAGTAAAAATGCTGATGGAGTATGCGTAGATATCGCTAAAGAATTTGTTAAGAAAGAGGAAGATAATATAGAAGTAATGAAAAAATATCTATAAATAAGATGAATAATGCAATACACTTCTCATGAATAAGAACTGCTGTAACGATGCAACATTCGGAAACAGCAGTTCTTTCCATATGAGCGGTATGTGATTTATCGGCTACGTATTGGTTTATCAACATCTTACAGTGAAAAACAAGTGGACGTAATTTGGCAAATCAAGTATAATTAGATATTAATATTATGGAGGTTTATATGCCAAAAAGAACGAAGAGATTAACCTCGCAAGAGGTAGAGAATGACGAAATTAGAATAAATAAGTTTTTAAGTGAAGCCGGAGTTTGTTCGAGAAGAGAGGCGGATCGTTATATAGAGGATGGTAAAGTGAAAATAGACGGCATTGTCGCTAAGATGGGTTCCAAGGTAACAAAAAATAATCAAGTTACCTATTGCGATAAGCCGGTTAAGAAGGAAGAAAAGCTCGTTTTGATTGCTTTTAATAAGCCGGAGGGTATTGTGTGTACCACAGACCATAGTGAGCCGGATAATATTATAGATTATATTAATTATGGTATGCGCATTTATCCTATTGGCCGCCTGGACAAGGATTCAGAGGGGCTTATACTTTTAACGAATGATGGTAATATTGTTAATAAAATTTTACGTGCCGAAAATCATCATGAAAAGGAATATATCGTATCTGTTAACAAAGAAATCACCTTAGATTTTATAAAAAAGATGTCATCGGGTATTCCAATTTTAGATACAGTAACAAATCCCTGTGTGGTTAATCAAATTGACAAATACTCTTTTCGTATTATCTTGACGCAAGGCTTAAACAGGCAGATTAGAAGAATGTGTGAATACTTAGGTTATAGAGTAACCAGCTTAAGACGAATTAGAATTATGAATATGCAGCTAGGTAGACTAAAATCAGGCGATTTCCGTAATGTTACGGAGAAGGAAATTGAGGAGCTGAATAGATTAATAAAACAGAATAAAAAAAATTAATGTAGACAATTAATATAACTTAATAATAACGCTGACAGGGTAATCTTTTTATATCATACGAGGAAATTGCGTCCTATGATATAAAAAACACTCCGCTAGGATGCGCACTCGCGCGTATGGAATTTATCTGCCTATGGCAGAACGCGCTCGGCGCGAGAGTTTGCCAAGGCAAACTCTTTGTTCATAATTTATATTGATAATCACTTTGCATGGGATGATTGTATGCTAAAAATTGGATAAGTAAGAAAGGTATAAAGCAGTTATGAATATCAAACAGGAGATTGAAAACTTAAAAGTGCAGTTGAAATACCATAATGATAGGTATTATAACCAAGATGATCCTGAAATCTCGGACTATGATTACGATCAGTTATCCTTACGTCTGCGTGCCTTAGAGGAGGAACATCCCGAGTTTATCAGTAATGATTCTCCAACTCAAAAGGTAGGAGGCAGCGCAAAGAGGGAAGCTGGAATACTAGTAAAGCACAATGTACCGATGTTAAGCCTGCAGGATGTATTTAATAAGGAAGAGGTTATCAGCTTTGTTGATAAAATTAAGAAAGAACGGGCTGATTCTGTATTTACTGTTGAAAAAAAGATTGATGGCTTATCGGTATCTCTTCGCTATAATGATGGGAATTTGACTATGGGAGTTACAAGAGGGGATGGCATAAATCAAGGTGAAGATGTAACGGATAATGTGAAAATGATAGGCGACGTTAAGACGAAGCTTAAGGATATCGTACCTTATATTGAAATAAGGGGCGAGGTATATATGAAAAATGGGAATTTTGAAGCAGTAAATGAACGTCTTGAGGCTGCAGGAAAGAAGCTCTTTGCAAATCCCCGTAACTGCTCTGCAGGTACTCTTAGGCAATTAAATCCCGAAGTTGTTAAGGAACGTAAGCTTTCTTTATTCGTTTTTAATGTACAGGAGAGCAGAGGGATTTCCTTTGCTACACATTCCGAGAGTCTGGAATGGTTGAAAAAGCAGGGAATTAAAGTGATTGAAGGATATCAGTTATGCCGTACGGCAGAAGAAGTATGGGATGCGATTAAAGCGATTGGTGAGTCCAGGGGTAATCTTCCCTATGATATAGACGGAGCAGTGGTAAAAGTAGATAATCTAGCAGATCGAGAGTATTTTGGAACGACTTCAAAAGTCCCAAGATGGGCTATTGCATATAAGTTTCCACCGGAGGAAAAAGAAACGGTTGTGAAGGAAATTCGTCTTACCGTCGGCAGAACCGGAAGAATTACGCCAACAGCAATTTTTGAACCAATCCGATTATGTGGTACGAATGTAGAGAGAGCAACGCTGCATAATCAGGATAGGATTGATGAACTGGATGTTAGAATTGGGGATACCATTATTGTTAGAAAAGCTGGAGAGATAATACCAGAGGTACTATCTGTAGTGAAAGCAAAACGTCCTGCGGATACGGTGCCATTTCAAATATCAGGGATTTGCCCCAGCTGTGGAGCGCCTACTTCACGTGACGATAATACAGCTGATACCAGGTGTACGAATATTAATTGTCCAGCTCAGCTTAGTCAGCATATCATGAACTTTGTGGGCCGTAATGCTATGGATATCAAGGGCTTTGGGGAAGCTTATGTGGAAATCTTAATCAAGGAAGGCTATTTAAAAGATATCGCCGATATCTTTTACCTCTATCAATACCGGGATGAATTAATAGAGAAGGGATTAATCGGTAAAGAGAAGAATACGGATAAACTGCTCAAAGCGATAGAAGAAAGTAAAAAAAATGATATTGACCGTCTGATTACAGGTCTTGGCATTAAAAATATCGGCAGACAGGCAGGAGCGGAACTAGGGAAACATTTTAAATCCCTGTATGAGCTTAAAAAAGCTACTTATGAAGAATTGATTGCAATCAATGATGTCGGGGATATCACAGCAACTTCACTCGTAGAGTTCTTCGCAGTGGAGGAAAACCGTGATATACTAGAACGTTTGGAACAAGCAGGAATGAATTTTATTTCGCTATCAGAGGAGTCTGCTGCAGACCAACGGTTTGCAGGATTGACCTTTGTTATTACAGGAACCTTGCCTACGATGGGCAGAACCGATATGGAGGCACTAGTAAAACGCTATGGCGGTAAAGTATCCGGTAGCATATCAAAAAAAACCAATTATCTTATCGCAGGAGAAAATGCAGGAAGTAAGCTTACTAAGGCAAATGAAATTGGAGTACCTGTAATATCAGAAGAAGAGTTACTTAAATTAATAAATGAATAATTGTAAACTCTCAAAATTCCTGTAGGTGCTGATATCAACATTTATTAACATAAAAGTTGAATTAACCTACAATTGAATTAAAAATAAAATTCAATTGTCAAGAATTCACTTGTCATGAATATGAGTAACTGTAAACATATATATTAAATATCTTTACAGTTACTTCAATGGCAGTTCTACCGTAAAGGTTGTACCCTTTCCTAATTCACTTTCAAAATAAACTTTCCTATTGGATAATTTATCAAGAACAACAAATCCGACTTATAACACCCGAACATAAATAAATTATAAACTTCTGAGTGCATCGATTGGATTGAGTCTGCTTGCTTTTCTTGCCGGCATATAGCCGAATACGATACCAACAGCTGCGGAGAAGCCTACTGCAAGAGAAATGGTTGATACCGATACCGAGAAGCTGATGCCAATGAGAGTTGCTGCAATAAATGCAATCAGACCACCAAGTATTAGTCCAATCAGTCCACCGATTATGGAAAGAAATATAGATTCAATAATAAATTGAAGCTGAATTCTATTCGGTGTAGCTCCTAATGCTTTCCGCAGCCCGATTTCTGTTGTACGTTCGGTGATGGATACCAACATCATATTCATAATACCAATTCCGCCGACAACAAGTGAAATCGCTGCAATGCCTGCAAGAAGCAGGGACATCATTGACATCATAGTCTGGAAAGAGCTGATCATATCCCCCATATTAAAAACGCTATATGCGTCCTCATTATAATTAAATGCTGCACTTAGCACACTTTTGATATTGGCTACGGTCTCATTCGCTTGGTTCGTATCCACTAAATAAACATCAAGGCTTAAAATGCTTTTTATACCAAGGCTGCGGAGTGCTGTTGTATAGGGGATGATGATAGTGCTATTACTCGAACTTATACCAAACGAATTGGAAGCTGCCAGAGTGCCGATAATCGTATAGGTTGTTCCATTGATCATCAACTCTTTACCAATCGGATCAACACCATAATAAAGCTCTTGCACGATATCATTGCCAATTACAGCCACTTGATTTTTATTGTTAATATCAAGAATGTTAATGGTTCTTCCTGACTTTAGCAGACTTGTATCTGTTTTAAAATATACTTCATTCTTACCTTGTACTGTAACATCCTCTAGGACATCACTATTATAGACAACACTGGTTTTACCTGATAGAGTGGGTGACAACCCGTCGATATTGTTAACCTTGGCAATGTTTTTGATATCTTCATCACTAAGCCCTTGTTTGAGTGGTGTACCCATTGCGGTTATCATGATTTTATTCACACCGAGGGAATTTATCTGCTCACTAATGCTGTTTGTTGCTCCCTGTACAATGGTAATCAGTGCTATAATTGACGCTACACCAATTACGATACCAAGCATTGTTAAAAAGGAGCGAAGCTTGTTATGAATGATATTTTCCCATGACATCTTTATACTTTCAAGAAACATCCTATTCGACCTCCTCTTTCTGTTCACTAAGATATCCATCCATAATTCTTACGATTCTATATGCGTGATGTGCAATTTTGTTGTCATGAGTGATCATAATAATGGTTCGACCATCCTTATTCAGCTCCTCAAATAGTGCCATTACTTGTGCTCCGGTTTTTTGATCTAAAGCGCCTGTAGGCTCATCTGCAAGCAGAATAGTTGGTTCGGTAACCAGGGCCCTTTCAATAGCAACACGCTGTTGCTGACCGCCAGAAAGCTGATTTGGAAGATTTCTCATCTTATCTGCTAATCCAACACGTTCAAGAATAGCTCGCGCCCGTTTTTTACGTTCGGAAGAGGAAAGACCGGAATAAATAAGCGGTAGCTCCACATTTTCTTGAGCTGTCATCCGGGGCAGAAGCTGAAAGCTCTGAAATACAAAGCCAATTTCCTTGTTTCGTACCTTTGCAAGTTCAACTTCATCTAGGTCATCGATATCATTTCCTGAGAGTATATATTTTCCGGCAGAAGGTACATCAAGACAGCCTATGATATTCATCATAGTTGATTTTCCGGAGCCTGATGGACCCAGTATAGAGAGAAATTCGCCGGAATGTATGCTCAGACTGACATTATGCAAAACCTCCAGTTCTTCCTCACCCATATAGTAGCTTTTATAAATGCCTTGCATATTAAGGATTTCAGACATTAATTATCACCTCCGCTGCTCGTGCTCCTGTTCATGCCTGCCCTAAATCCCATACCTGTTGAGGTGGTGGATTTTGTATATAGAACGGCTTCATTGTTTGAAACACCATTTTTAATCTGGACAGTAGTACCATCATTTATGCCTGTTGTAATTTCAGTTTTAACTGCAGTACCATTGTCATCCTCTTTCAGTACATAAGGGTTGTTATTCTCATCAAATTGAATTGCTGTCATTGGCAATGTGACAACACCGGTAACCTGCTCACTTATAAGCTTAACTTCTGCCGACATACCGATTTTAACATCGCTATTCTTTGCAAGGTCAATGGTTGCAGTAAAATAAGTCACACCATTCACGGTTTGCCCTTCTACTGACATGCTCGCTACTTTGCCTGTGAGCTCTTTGTCTATTGCGACAATATTAATGGTTGTTTCCTTACCTGCCGTTAATGCTGTTATATCATATTCATCTACCTTTACTTTGATTTCAAGGTTATTATTATCAACGATTTCCATTAATTTAACGCCCGCCATGACTTGAGCGTTTTCTTCAATGTTCACATTGGTAACAACTCCGTCTATTTTGGATTCTATTTCATCACCGGTTGATGTTTCAATCAGCACATCACCCTCTTTGACGGTATCTCCTTCTTTGAATTTTATAGCTGAAATCTGCATAACCTTTTCGGACATGACGGTTTGACGGTTCTTGGTTTCAACATTTCCGGGAAAAGAATAATATGTTGTGATATCCCCGATACTGGCTACTGCACTTTCATAGGATGTTGTTTTCGGCCACATTAAAAAAACTGCAGTTACAACTACTATTACAATAGCCAAGATACTAATCAAAATCCAATTCTTTTTCTTTGCTCTTTTTATACTCATTTTTATTTACCTCCAATTTATTTTGTAAGCATAAAATATCACTGTACTATGAATTCATCATGAACTGTGTAATGATGTCGTATTAATTTTGGGTATGATAAATAGTATTTGCAGATTAGGATGAATATAAATGCAAATATAATCTATTCAGTATTATTAACCGATTTATGGAAATAAAAAACAAAATTTTAAGATAAATAAATTCTGTTAGTATCGATTGTCTGATATGAGCTGAGCGAGATATAAGTTTGAGTAGGTTTCAGGTAGGTTTTGGTAGGTTTGAAGAAGGTATGAAGTTGGGTTTGAGGTGCCAAAGGCTTGCACACCTATTATCTTGAGTTTCCGCAAATTGCGGTTAATAGACAAGTAAATCATACCAAAGTGCCAATCTGCCGTTTTTCGAATTGTATAAGAGTGGCAGTACATGGATTAGAGGCACTTTAATAAGCCCCGCCTG
>JAQUYQ010000101.1:6897-8453 GCA_028691795.1 Herbinix sp. | reverse complement strand
AGGTGTCACAACGGTTCTAAAAGATAATATGATCAACCTGAGGGCAATTGCTTCTTTTGATACTCCGGAATTCGCTATTTTAAGAATTGTTGTAGATCAACCGGAAAGAGCCAAAGAACTTTTAACTACGAATGGATTTGCCGTAAAAATGTCAGAGGCCGTAGCAGTTGAGCTAGAAGATAAACCAGGTGTTTTAGATCATATGCTACATGTGATAGCAGAAGCGAAATTAGGTATCAACTATATTTATTCAATTGTATTACGTAATGGTAAAGCTCCACTGATGATAATAAACACAGATGATTTATCAAAAACAGCATCAGTACTAAAGAATAATGGCTTTATTGTAGCGGAACAGGAGGATATGATATCATGATTTGGAATGAAACAAAAGAATGCATGAGCAGGGACGAGTTAAATAACCTGCAAAGTGCAAGACTAAAGAAAATGGTCGGACATGTTTATCACAATGTAGAATTTTATCGTAAAAAAATGCAGCAGATGGGATTGGAACCGGGAGATATTAACGGTATCGATGATTTGAAGAAGCTTCCGTTCACAACCAAGAATGATTTGAGAGATAATTATCCTTTTGGCTTATTTGCAGTTCCCCAATCCGAAGTTGTCAGAATTCATGCGTCCTCAGGTACAACCGGAAAGGCTACAGTAGTCGGTTATACACGGAAAGACATTGATATCTGGCAGGAATGTGTTGCAAGAGTGCTTGCTATGGCAGGAATTGGCGCACACGATAAAATTCAGGTTGCTTACGGCTATGGATTATTTACCGGCGGTTTAGGCCTTCATTATGGCGCTGAAAATTTAGGAGCTACGGTTATCCCGATGTCAACCGGTAATACACAGAAACTGATTACGATGATGCAGGATTTTGGTGCTACTGCAATTGCTTGTACACCTTCTTATTTACTACATATTGCAGAAACCTTAGAAGAGGCTGGCCAAATTAATAACATCCAGTTGAAAGCAGCAATTTGTGGTGCGGAACCATGGACAGAGAACATGAGAAAACAAATTGAAGAAAAGCTGCATATCAATGCATACGATATCTACGGTTTGAGTGAAATCATGGGACCCGGTGTTGCTGCTGATTGTGAATTCCATCAGGGACTCCATGTTTATGAAGATCATTTTGTACCGGAAATTATCAATCCTGAAACTCTGGAGCCTTGTAAAGAAGGTGAAGTAGGTGAATTAGTATTTACAACCTTAACCAAAGAAGCACTGCCGTTATTCCGTTACCGCACGAAGGATTTAACCAGCATTACCTATGATAAGTGTGAGTGTGGAAGAACCTTAGCACGGATCAGCCGTTTTAAAGGCCGATCCGATGATATGTTAATTATCCGCGGAGTTAATGTGTTCCCTTCCCAGGTTGAAGCAGCATTACTGGAAATTGGAGAAACAAGCCCTCACTACATGCTTATAGTTGATCGTGTCAATAACTTAGACATCTTAGAAGTACAGGTTGAAGTAGAGGAACGCTTCTTCTCAGACGAGATTAAACAATTAGAGAACTTAACCCAGAAAATCGCGCG
>JAQUYQ010000101.1:0-6797 GCA_028691795.1 Herbinix sp. | reverse complement strand
ATATCAAACGGTTGTTTTTTTCACTAAGTATGCATATGATTATTTGAGAATAAGGAGGGGGACTATGGTTATTAAGCAATTATCAGTATTTATTGAGAACAGAGAAGGAAGATTAGAACGGGTTACAGAGGCTTTAAAAGAACGAAATATTAATATAGCATCCTTTAGTCTGGCTGATACATCGGAATACGGTATGCTAAGAATGATTGTATCCAACCCGGAAGAAGGCAAGAAGGTACTTAAGGAGGAAGGCTTCTCGGCAATGCTTACGGATGTAATAGCAGTTAAAATCGAGCAAAAACCCGGAACATTACATGAAGTGCTTAAAGTTCTGTTTGATGCAGGGATTAGCATAGAGTATATGTATACTCTTGCAACTGCAGGTAAAGACACCTCCATCATTATGAAATTATCTGATTTGGATGCTGCTTTAAAAATTTTAAAATCCAGTCAATACGTGATTTGTTCTGCCAAAGAAGCGTATGAACTTAATAATTCTGTCGACAAATAATGTTTGACATGACTGCGAAAGAGTGTTATCATAAATTTGTTGTCGAAGATATCGACAATTAAATTATATTTTTATTTTGGAGGAATTATACATGAACAAAGGTACAGTAAAGTGGTTCAACAACCAAAAAGGATTTGGATTTATCTCTGACGAGCAAGGCAACGATGTATTCGTACATTACAGTGGTCTTAACATGGACGGCTTCAAGTCTTTAGAAGAAGGCCAAGAAGTTCAGTTCGAAGTGGTTCAGGGAGCTAAGGGTCCTCAGGCAACTAACGTAACAAAATTATAATCAATGTTGGGTTTACAGTGTACCTTTTTCTAAACTATAAATTTTGTTTTTAAAGAAATAAGTTTATAAAGAAATAGTGTTATATTGTTTGAAACGATTGATTTAAGGTTATCCTTAAGGAATTTATTCTTTAAGGATAACCTTTTTTTAATAGGCCAGTATTATTAATCTTATTTTTTGATTTTCTCTGTTTCTAGTGCTGCACTATCGCGATTCGAGTATAAGAATTGTCTATTGATTTTATCCAATATATAATAAAGTGGACGAAATAAAATTAATGCTAAAGTAAGATTACCGATACAATGTGGTATATCATAGGGTATTCCAGCAACCCAGTAGGCAAAACCGGAAGCAATTCCTCCAAAAATAAAATATGGGATGGAGCATAACGCACCAAAGCCTAAACCAAATGCTCCTGATATAACAGCCCAATAAAAAGGTGAGCTGAGTTTGCGAAATAAACTGACTATAAAGTATAGTACAGTCCATACATACATGTAATTAAACCACCAAAGACCGAAGCCATATATAATACCCTCTAATGCCACAAATACATATATTATATAGAGTGTTTTTTTGTCAAATATTAAGGTATATAATATTATTAATAAGCTTACAAGCTCGATATTTGGTATAAAGCTCAAAGCAACCTGAAAGGTAATTAATATGGCGCTCATCATTCCAATAATAACGACATCCTTTGTCCGCAAAGTTGTTCCCTCCTGTCAGGTAATGGATTAATATCCGGTGATTAGGGTAATTTCAAAATGATCTCCGTCAACTATGGGTGTACTGTCTGCTCCGGTAAATACATCCCCACCACTCTTTGTTATACACCACCATTCCTGTTTGGAATCATCAGCTGTAAGTCCATTAACTTCGGTTATGAAAAGACCATATTCGCCTTTCGATCCTTTAACAAGGTTTTCGTCCTCCAGCGCAGGGCCTAAGTATTCCTCGTCAGTTGTAATAGAAAATTCCTTGCTTTCTTCATCTGGGACAACCACCTCTACCACGATTTCCTTTGAACCCTGTACCGTCTGGGGTTTAAATTTAAGGTAAGCAATCAGCATTGCAAACACAAGTAGTAAAAGTACTCCAAAGGTTATTAAGGCTTTTAATAGATATATTTCTTTTTTCATTCTCTTTCTCCTTTTTGTTGTAATAAAAAAATCCTTTACCCACAAACAGGAAAAAGGACAATAAAATATGCTTTTGCAGCAGCTACTTTATTGTACCCTTGTCCAAATCCTCGTGGAGCCTTCGGTACGGATATAAGCAGGTCTTCTGACTCTTGGATCAGCATTCATTTCGTATCTTCCCAGTATTATAAATGATTTTAATCCATTCATTTTCACCAGTGATATGAACAAGGTAAAACATTGTCGAAATGAAATCCCCAAATACAGCGGCGAGACCGTACAGGCATTTAACCTGTTTCCCTATTATGTTAGATACTTTATAAAGTATCTAGACACTTATATCTTAAATAATATTAATATTCCTAAGTATAACAAAGGAAATTCTATCTGAAAAGGGTAAATTTCTAAAAATAGAAAAATTGTTAATTGCATAATACTTATCCAAAGACAGGTTGCTGGCAGTAAGAACGGTGATGGTTTCCATTACCGGGATTTCTATCAGCAACCGTTCCTAGAATAATACTGCGTGAAGAATACAGAAAAATAAAGTGACGTAAAGAATACTGAATAATAAAGTGATTGCTATTTTATGGTGGTATGTTATAATTAAAAGCTAAGAATGCTTTTAATTTATTTTAAGGAGTAGGAAGAAACATGAAGATTATACATAAATCTTTTGGAAAAACAAAGCATGGGGAAGAAGCTACATTATATACTATTACTAATAGTAATGGTATGAAGGTTTCATTTACGGATTTTGGCGCACATATTGTTAGTATACTCGTGCCAGATGCAAACGGAAGTTTAGTTGATGTAAATTTGGGCTTTGAAAATCTTGCTGGTTATGAAGATAATGTACCGGGATTAGGGGCATTTATTGGCAGACATGCTAATCGTATCGGTGGTGCAAAGTTTGAAATAAATGGGAAAGTTTATGAGTTAGAAAAGAATGATGGAGCTAACAACCTTCATGGAGGGTATGTTGGATATAATAAATTTTTATATGAAACTGAGGTATATGAAGATGATGATATCGCAAGTATAGAGTTTTCCAGACTAAGCCCTCATATGGAGCAAGGGTTTCCAGGAAATCTTGATATATCTGTTACCTACAGTCTAACAGAAGCAAATGAGTTGGTAATCGAATATCTTGCAATATCGGATAGGGACACAATTGTTAACTTGACGAATCATTCTTATTTTAACCTGTCAGGACATGCTTCTGGGTCTATTTTGGATCATAAATTATGGATCAAATCAAATCAATTTACACCTACAACATCGGATTTAATTCCTACTGGAGAAATAAGAGATGTAGAAGGTACACCGATGGACTTTAGAAACTTTAAAAGCATTGGACAAGATATTGATGCTGATTACGAGCCGTTAATTATGGCTGGAGGATATGATCATAATTATATTCTAGACATTAATGGAAACGAAGTTGAAAAGGTTGCAGAGTTGAAAGATGATAAGAGTGGCAGAAAGATGGAGGTATTTACTAATCTTCCGGGAATGCAGCTATATACAGCTAATTTTTTACAACCCATGACAAATACGAAGGGTGGAGCAAACTATGCGAGAAGAGATGGCGTTTGCTTCGAGACACAATACTACCCTAATTCCTGTAATATATCAAGCTTCCCTTCCTGTCTATTAAAAGCTGGAAAAGAATATGATTCAGTGACAATATATAAATTCTCTAATAATTAAATTCAATGATTATACTCAAGAGAATTGGCAAGCCAATACTCTTGCTATGAATAGATCAGCCCCGGACTTTACAAATCATAATATAAGATTTTGTATAAGCCTGGGGCTGATGTTTGATTATTATTTAGTTCCGTAAATTCTATCACCGGCATCGCCTAATCCTGGAAGGATATAACCCTTTTCATTAAGCCTTTCATCCAAGCTTCCGATATAAATTTCAACATCCGGATGAGCTTTTGTAAGACGTTCTACGCCTTCCGGTGCTGCAATTAAACATAAGAAGTGAATTTTTGTAATACCTCTCTTTTTTAAAAGGTTGATAGCTGCAACAGCGGAACCACCGGTTGCCAACATAGGATCAACTACAAAAATTTCTCTTTCGGCTGCATCGGATGGAAGCTTACAGAAATATTCAACCGGTTCTAACGTCTCTTCATTTCTATATAAACCAACATGGCCAACTTTTGCGTTTGGGATAAGATTTAAAATACCATCAGCCATATGAAGACCTGCTCTTAAAATTGGAACAATGCACAGCTTTTTACCGGCGATTTCCTTGGCAATCGTGTTCGTTAATGGGGTTTCAATTTCTATGTCCGCAAGCGCAAGCTTTCTGGTAGCTTCATAGCAAATCAACATCGCAACCTCAGATACAAGATCTCTAAACTCTTTTGTTGATGTGGTTTTGCGCCTCATAATTCCTAACTTATGTTGTATAAGCGGATGATCCATGATAGTAACACTTGACATTTTTCTACCTCCAAAGTTTATTCTGAATTCCTAACGAACATTATATCAAATTTTGCAGTTATATAAAAGGACAAATTTAATTAATTTTGATACATTTTCGTATAAATAGTCTATTGACATATAATGAGTCTGTTTTGTTATATAAGTAATATTAAGATGGGAATAGTCCATAAGCATTTGTTGTTGATTTCAGTCAAAAAATGTGTAAAATAATATTAGTACTTCAAATATTCTAACTGTTTTTACATATCGATTTTCCAAGGAGAAACTATGAAAAGAGTGAATTATAAAGATATTAATGCTTTAATAGTTGATGATAATGAAGTTAGTACGATTATATTGTCTAGTATGTTGGAGTCATTTAAGATACAAACGGATAAGGCAGATAATGGATTGATGGCAGTGGAAATGAGTAAAAAAGTAGCTTTTGACATTATTTTTGTTGATCATATCATGCCGGGAATGGACGGTATTCAAACAACAAAAGCTATTCGTGCAGCATTATCAAGCGAACATGAAATCGTAATTATAGCTCTTACTGCCGAAATTACGGAGAGTATTATAAACTTATATCGATTAGCTGGAGCTAACGATGTATATGAGAAACCATTAGGATTAAAGGAATTGATATCATTACTTAAAATATGGTTTCCTAAAGAACAGTTTACAATGCAATCGATAAAGCAGGAAATATCTGATACGAATATAGATTGTGAACATATTAAAACTATTTTTGAAAATATAAAAGATATTGATTATACTGCTGGCTTTCAAAATGCAATAGGAAGTCCAAGTCATTTTATGAAAATATTAGAGGCATCCTTTAATGATTTACAATCCTGTATTAATTTTATTAGCAATAGTAGAGGCAATAATTCGATAAAACAATTGCAAATGGAGACACATAAACTTAAGAACATATTTTCTAATATAGGTGCCATAGCTTTACTAGAGGAGACTAAATTATTGGAAAAAATCATATTACATGGAAATGAAGACGAAATAAACCTACAATATGGAAGCTTTACTAATAATTTGGTACAATTTATAGAAAAACTACAATCGGCTTTTTTAAAGTATCACTGCTCAGTACAGGATAAGAAAACGTATAATACACCCATGTCTGATGAAGAATATGAACACTGCATTTTAAGCACCATATATTATATCAGGAGATATGAATATGATTCTATTGTTAAGGAGTTAGAACATTTGATATCACAGGGACATGCGGATTTAAAGCAAGAATTTGAATTAACACTTAAAGATATAAAAGATTATCAATATGAAAAAGCTTTGGATCGTATGATGATAATAAAAAATAAGATAGGCAATTTACCTATCTCTGAAATAAATAAAATTATTAAACTAGAAAGCTCCTGGGATTAAGTCTTAAAAAGAGGAGAAGCCCGGTAGAGGGGGGGAGGGTAGCTGCCGGGCTTATTTTATGAAAAAAATTATCTTGTAAGCAATATTTAGTTTGTATTACATGAATTAGCTTGCTAATTCGTCTTTTAAGTTATACATTGTTGTTCTTAACTTACTTATGATTATAAAAGACATATATGTTGATAGTATGGATATATTATGAACATTCTGTTAATATTTCGTTTCGTAAAGATTAAAATCGAAAAAAAATGAAAATTGTCTGATAGAGTTGTCGTTATTATATATAGATTTATTAGGAAACAGATACAGCATTTGCAGAGTTTTATTTTGTGTCCTCGGCGAATAATAGTATTATAGAATTAAGTTCAATATGAAATTCAAATGAATATAATAAATTTTAAAATATTTCATTTTATACTTAGGAAAAAATAACTTTAAGTACCGGCTGTAACGAAAGACTGGACATAGTTATAAGAATATGTTATAAAGTCAAAAAGGAAAGATGCCCTGATATGATGATTGAGAGTAGGTGATTAAATGTCAAATGTATTTAAAAAATTGATCAGCAAAGAGTTGGGTGAAGTGAATTATCACCGTTATTTTTCCTTTGTCAAGAAAAGTATGGAAGTGAAAAAAGCGGACAGTCAATTAATCTATAATGATATATATGAAAAGCTGAAATATAGGGATTTAAAAGCGATTACAAAAATGCATAATCGTTTGAATGATACAATGTTATTGGCTTTTCGTATCAGTAAGAATTTCTTCTTTGCTTTTTTGTTTTATCTTGCAGCTTCTGTTTTTTTAATAGTGAAAGATCTTCTTCCGGAAGTGACGATTGTAGCTTTAATTTTAATGAATATCTGTTTTATCTATAAAACTTATGAATTCATAGCGAACAAATTTTGTTATGTTGATGCTCAGATCGTATTAGTGTATAAAGCTGTTTTGGACCGTATTATATTAAATGAACGCAAGGAAACACAATTAAAGTAAAATA
>JAQUYQ010000100.1 GCA_028691795.1 Herbinix sp. | reverse complement strand
TTTAAAGAAATGAATATGGAGCCGACCAGAGTCATTACTGCCGGTGGTGGAACGAAGAACCGTACTTGGATGCAGATTATCAGTGATATCTTAGGCATGGAAATAACAATCCCCGAGGATTACCAGTCTTCCGCTTATGGAGATGCAATGATGGCAGCGATTGGCGTAGGAACACTGAAGGACTTTAAGGATTTGAAAGCAGCATTGCCAAAAGGCACTGTCATAAAACCGAATATGGAGAATCATAAAATTTATGAAAAGTATTATAAGAATTTCATAAAATTATATTTAAACAATAAGGAACTCATGCATGAGTTAAAGGAGTTATAAGATGGTTATTGATACACATGTACATCCGGCGTTATTTAAAGAGATCTGTATGGATCAGGAACGATTTCAAAATAGATGCGATGAAATGAATTTTCATCTGATGAATCCAACGGATTTACCCACGTTGAAAAAGCAATATGCCCTCGCAGAGCTTGAGCGTGTAGTGCTTTTGCCACAGGATTGTTCTATGGATTATGGAACGGCAATTATATCGAATGAGGAAATCAAACAGATAGTAGAAATGGATCCTACTTTTTTTATTGGATTTGCATCCGTAGACCCGAGAAATGACAATGCAGCCATAATACTAACGGATGCATTTGAAAGACTAAAACTTAGCGGATTAAAGATTAACACAGCCAAGTTAAAAATGTATCCAAATGATGAAAGACTAATGAAATTATACGAGATATGTGATAAATATCAAAAGCCAATTATCTTTCACGCAGGTGTATCACTGGAAGCAAATACAATATCGAAGTTTGCACATCCAATGGAATTTGAGGAAGTAGCAAACAGATTTCCAAAGGTTAAGATGTGTCTTGCACATTTTGGCTGGCCATGGGTAAATGAGACAGCAGCCCTGCTTGTTAAGTATGAAAATGTCTTTGCCAATACAGCGATGATGTATATGGATAGCCCTAAAGATTTATTTGAGAAAGTATTTAAGCAGGATTTGGGAAAGTATTGGTTAGATCATAACTTTGCGGATAAAGTAATGTTCGGTTCAGATTCCCCCAGAATACGTCCGGTCAGAAGCAAAAGAGGTCTGGATGCATTGGAAATGGAAGAAAGTACACGCCGTAAGGTTTATCATGATAACGCTGTAAGATTTTTGGGACTGGAGGAGTAAGGGATGATAATTAAATTAAAAGAAGTACCTATATGTGCTTCGAATGAATTTGAACTTATCAAGATTACGGATTCAGTCAGAAACTTTGTGGAAGAATCCGGTGTGAAGAATGGAATAATTCATGTGATTACAGAACACACAACAACAGGAATCACGGTAAATGAAAGTCTTCCATGTGTGGAAGCAGATCTGATGGATTCACTTGACAGAATATTTCCGGATGATTATCCCTACCATCACAATCATTATTTATCGTCTTACGGAACAATTGGCGGAAATGCACCAGGACATCTTAAGTCTTTGGTGACGGGTAATCATTGTGTATATCCAATTGTAGAAGGTAAGATCAAGCTTGGTGGAGCAACGGATATATACTTCGCAGAGTATGACGGCATTAAAAACAGAAAATATATGCTTCATATTATGGGCGAATAAAGGAAGGTGAATAGCATGAAAAGAGCAATTGCATTGGCTGATAACTGTATTGATGTTTATTATAAGCTTGATAAATATTATTTGACAGGAAACAGTATCGATTTTGCATTTAATTATCGTAATATGGGAGGAGACGTTACCGAGATGACAATTCTTGGAAACGATGTATTTTCTCTGGCTCTTGTAGAAAGACTAAAGGAAAAAGGAATACCATTAAGAGTAATTAAAGAAGTGGATCGTCCGACCGGCATGGCTACAATGGATATTGTTAATGGAGATAAGATACACATAAAATTTGTTGGAAATGCAATGGAAGAAATTAATCTTAGTGAAGATGATCTGAACTTTATCAAAGAGTTTGACATCGTCTATGCGGAGAGATGGGCAAAAATAGGGCGATATATCAAAGACTTAAGAAAAGACAATCAAATATGGGTTTATGATTTTTCTAAACGTTTGGAGCTTCCTGGAAATGACGAAATTCTTCCTTTTTTGGATTATGCATTTTTCTCTTATGATTCAGAAGATGACTATATTAGGGAGTTCATGAGGAAAACGCAGGCCAAAGGAGCAAAGTGCGTAATTGCGATGCTTGGTGAGCATGGAAGTATTGCTTATGATGGTAATAATTTCTACAGGGAAACGGCTGAAAAAGTACCAATTGTTAATACAGTAGGGGCAGGAGATTCCTATATAGCTGCATTTACTTATGGTCTCAGTCTTGGAGAGAGTATTGCAGAGTGCATGAAGCGTGGTAAAGACAGAGCGACAAAAATTATTCAACAATTTAATCCTTACATTTGACAGTTGACATTTGTATTATAATGTATTAATATAACTAATACATTCAATAATAAAGAAATTAAGAAAGGTAATGGTGTTATTATGAAAATTAAAGAAATTGTAACCGAAATCTTATCAAAGAAAAAAGAAAACGGAGGAGTTAAACAGCTATATTTTGTAGGCTGCGGCGGTTCTCTTGGTGCTTTATATCCGGCTAAGATATTTATGGAGAAAGAATCCAGTAATATTAAGACAGGCTGGTTTAACAGTAATGAATTTGTTCACAGCACACCGAAGGACTTTGGCGAGAATTCTATTATCGTACTTGCTTGTCACAAAGGAGATACACCGGAGACTGTTAAGGCAGCACAGCTTGGTAAGGAAAAAGGTGCAGCAGTCATAATATTAACTTGGCTTGAAAAATCTCCGATTGTTGAACACGGAGATTATATCATTAAATATAACTTTGGCGATGATAAGGATGTCGCAGGGGAAAAGACCATGTGTGCTCTATTAATTGCAGTAGAAGTTTTGAATATGGTAGAAGGTTATGAAAATTATGATAAGTTTATGGATGGTGTTTCCAGAATTGATCTTATTGTAAATAAAGCCGCTAAACATGTTGAAAAAAGAGCTCTTGCATTTGCCAACGAGTATAAGAACGATAGTGTAATCTATACAATGGGTAGCGGTAGTGCTTATGGAGCTGCTTACATGGAAAGCATCTGTATCTTTATGGAAATGCAATGGATTAATTCATCAAGCATACATTCAGGTGAGTTCTTCCACGGTCCATTCGAGATTACAGATGCAAATATTCCATTTGTAGTACAGATATCAGAAGGTAGTACCAGACCGTTGGATGAGCGTGCACTCAAATTTCTTAAAACTTATGCAAAGAGGATTGAAGTTATTGATGCCAAGGAATTGGGCTTATCAACCATCGATCCTTCTGTAGTAGATTACTTCAATCATTCCTTATTTAACAACGTGTATCCGGTATACAATAAAGCACTTGCAATAGAAAGAGAACATCCATTGTCAACACGCCGTTATATGTGGAAAGTAGAATATTAATTAGCGAATAAAGAGTTTGTAAATCTGAGAAGAAAATATTAGGTACCATTATTTAAGGAGAGATTACAATGGACAAAGTAAAAATAATTGCTATTGGCGATAATGTAGCTGATAAATATTTATCCAGAGGGATTATGTATCCCGGCGGACAGTGTGTTAATACTTGTGTATATGCCAAGATGAACGATACAGACTCGGCCTATCTCGGAAAATTCGGAAATGATGCTGTTGCAGCTTATAACTGCGAAGTACTTGAAAAAATCGGGGTGGATAACAGCCACAGTAGACATTTTGAAGGCGAGAACGGTTATGCCAAAGTAACCCTGGAAAATAATGACCGTGTTTTCTTAGGATCCAATAAGGGCGGAATTGCAAAAGATCATCCTTTTGATTTTACCAAAGATGATCTGGAATATATCAAAGGTTTTTCTGTAATTTATACGAATCTGAACAGCTATATCGAAAAGGATCTGCCACTTCTGAAAACAACGGGGGTACCGGTAGCGTATGATTTTTCTACTAGATGGAATGATGATTATCTGAAAGAGGTATGCCCCTATATAGACATAGCAACTCTATCCTGCTGCGATTTGACGGATGAACAGCGTGAAATTGAAATGAAGAAGGTTCAGGCATTAGGAGTGAAGATAATACTCGGTACTAACGGAGAAAAAGGGTCATATGCACTTTATAAGGATAAGATTTTTTATCACCCGGCGGTTAAGGCTGAGAAAGTATTAGATACCATGGGAGCCGGAGATTCTTATTTTGCAGCATTTCTGGTATCTATGCTGAAGACATCGAAGGACGGTAAACTGATCAGTGGTAGTGATGATGAGATACTAGATCGTGTTAAAAACAGTATGGAAAAAGGCGCAGCATTTGCAGCTGAGGTATGTCAGCTGGAAGGTGCATTTGGTTATGGCATAGCAATCGTTTAGTAAGGGGAGGATTTAATTATGTTAAAAGCAGAAACCTATGAAAATATTGCAGAAGGTATAAAATGTGTCTATAAAAATGACAAATGGCTGGTAAGCATCAAGAACTGGAAGCCCGACAACGACATTGATGGAATTCATCAACTTGAAGTTCATCATGAGACGGATGAACAGTTTATCCTGGCAGCAGGAAAAGCAATCCTAATTGTTGCTAACAGAGAGAATGACCAGTTTGTAGGTCTGGAACTTATTGAGATGGAGCAGGGAAAGGTTTATAACGTTCCGAAGGAAATGTGGTTCTATTCCATCACACAGAAGGATACTAAGATGATGTATGTTCAAGATTCAAATACATCCATGGAAAACAGTGATTTTATAGAGTTATCTCCTAAGGAATTATTCGATATCAAAGTAAAAGCGAATCAGATTTTCGCAAAATAAATATTGGAGCGATGTAACTGGATATTTGTGAATGAAGGAGGGAAATTGATATAATGTATACGATATCAAGGCTTAGTGCAGCAAATTATCATTATAAAAGATACAGCTTGGACTACTTTTTTAATTCAGCAGAGAAACTGGGATACGAGACAATAGAACTTTGGGCATCGGGACCGCATCTAAATCTGGAGGATTTCACAAATGATGATTTGAAAGCGGTAAAAAAGAAGATTTCAGATCATAACCTGGAATTGGTATGTTTTACCCCGGAACAATGCTTATATCCGATCAGTGTTTGCCATCCAGATAAGAGATATCGGGACCGTTCCGTTGATTTCTTCTGTAAACATATTGAGGCCTCTGTGCTACTTGACTGCAACAGAATGGTTGTATCAACCGGTATGGCATATCTTGACGATGATGCAGAAGAAACTTGGAAATGGTGCGTGGAAGCATTTAAAAAGATCAGTGAAAAGGCTCAAAAAGAAGGCGTATACCTGGCTACAGAGCCATTTACAAAATATACAACGCATATCTGCAATAATGTAAACCAGCTGAAAAAGCTGATTGAAGAAGTTGGCAGCCCGATGCTGAAAGGACTTGCAGATACCGATGTTATCGCAACTACAGGAACAGATACCTTGGAGACTTTTGTTAAGACACTCGGAAAAGATCTGATACATGTACATTTTCTGGATGGAAATCCTGGCGGACACCTGGTTCCTGGCGATGGAAAGCTGGATATGAAAGATTCTCTCAGACTTTTTGACGAGATCGGATATGAAGGCTATCTAGCACTTGAAATCCTGGACAGAAGATATGTAATGGAACCGGATAAAGCACTAAAAGGTGCAATGGATTGGTACAAGTGTAATGCTTTGCCACAGAGATAGGTGAATTTATGAAATTGAAATGTGTACTTTTTGACTTTGACGGAGTGATTGCTGACTCTGAAAATGGGGTATACGAATATTTAAAAAAAGCATTTTTACCATATGGTGTATATTTAACAGAAAAAGACAAGTTAAGCTATATCGGGACCAGTGGAATTCAATGCATTCAAAATACTATCGACAGTAATCACTTGGAACTGACGGTAGAAAAGCTGATGGAAGAAAAAATGAAGCTGGGCAATTATTATGAAGACAGTGAAGATCTTGCGCCAATGCCGGGTGCTGTTGAATTACTACAGCTACTTAAAAAAAGCGGAATAAGAACAGGATTGGTTTCATCTACTAGAAGCAGTTTTATTTTAGCAGCACTAAACAGAATGAATATGATCTCCTATTTTGATGTTATTATCTGCGGAGATATGATCAAGGAAAGAAAGCCGTCTCCGGAAGGCTATCTGAAAGCAGCCTCATTACTGAAAGTGAAAAGCGAAGAATGTATCGTAATCGAGGATTCACCAACAGGAATAAGGGCAGCAAAAGCCGCAGGAATATTTGTGATAGGATATAAAGGTAGTGAGGTTCTGCAGAATACTTCTGAAGCAGATATAGAAATTCATAAGTTTTCAGAGTGTCTGGATATTGAAAAGCTGAATTCTATGTTGAAATAATAAGTGCTATCATATTTGTTCATCAGATTTAGCAATAATTAATAATTATGTATCATAGATTAGCCCACAAATATTAATCTTATTTGTGGGCTTTTTATGTGTGCTATTTATGTGTGCGCCCAGCTTTCAAAATATAATATGCTTGTGACATTAGATATGGCTAAACAAAAGATTATTTTTCAGAGTCAAAGAATATTTGCTATGAACAGAACCCAACACGCCTCACAACGAGGCGGATCATGTTGGGTTATTTAATTTATAACAAACGAATATCTGGAGGACACCTGAACCATATATAAAATTTAAATAATAAAATGGAAGTACGCGGATGGATTTAACAATAGTACTTATAGACTACCGTGGTATCTCAATATTGAAAAATAATATATTATGTAATAAAATGGAATTAAAAGAACTGCACATAAGACAAATTATTAAATCAGTGAGGTAAGTATTATGTTAAGAATAGCAATATGTGATGATGATGGTTATATTTGTGATCAGCTAGAAGATTTTATACATATTTATGAAGTAACTATAATGGAAAAATTTAATGTTGAAACTTTTGTATCGGAAGATGAATTGTGCCAACAATTAACAGAAAATATTTTCTATGACATCATCTACTTGGATATAGAATTAAAGCAATTAAATGGTGTTGAAGTTGGCAAGATAATACGTGAACAAATGTCAAATGAAATCACTCAAATAATATATATATCAAGTAAAGAAAATTATGCAATGCAGTTATTTAAGACTAGACCATTGGATTTTATAATAAAACCGTTAACTTATGATAAGATTTGTGAAACATTAGATAATGCACTCAAAATTATTACGGCTAATGACATAGTTTTCCTTTATAAAAAAGGTCAGATAAGCTATAAGGTACCAATAAAAGAAATTCTATATTTTGAAAGTGCAAATCGTAAAGTGAATATCATTACCATAAAAGGGAGCGATACCTTTTACGGTACATTGGAAAGTATTGCCGAGAAATTACCATATTTTATTAATATACATAAATCTTACTTGGTAAATTATAATTATGTTATTAAAATGGAATATCATCAATTGATCATGTCTAATACGGTTATATTACCGATTAGCACGAATAATAGAAAACAAGTAAGAAATAAATTATTAGAATTAGAAAGATGCTTACAATTATGACTACTTATGGCTATGTATTCCTAATATCCAATTTATTTGGTACTTATACCATATATAAATTTATGTGTATTTTCTTTGATCATAAAGGAAAACTAATGAAATATGAGCTATTATCTTATGCGGCTTACTTTATAGTGATAAGTTTTACCTATCTAATAATAAATATACCAATAATAACAGTATTATCTAATATAATTGCATTTTTCTTATTAACATTTAATTATAAAGTACCGATGAAAAGAAGACTTATTTCAACCGTTTATATGTACGTTATTCTAATGTCCGTTGAAGTTATTATTGTAATATTATCAGGATACTCAAATTTATCAATATTTAATATTGACTCACAATATGTATCCATAGCAGGTTTAATTAGTATAAAACTATTTTCATATATAGTAGTATTATTTGTACATAATTATAAAAATATAAATAAGGGCATCGATGTTCCAAATAGCTACTGGCTTTCTTTGTTTATAATACCTTTAGGGTCTTTGTATATCATATTTCTATTCTTTGAAAATAATAATTTATCCAATTATAAAATTATACTCAGCATATCTATTTTATTCACCATAAATATCGTTGCTTTTTATTTATATGATGTTCTAAATATTGTATACGAAGATAAGATTGAAAAAGCCTTGTTAAAGCAACAGAATGACTACTATCATAAGCAGTTTGAGTTAATGGATACTTCTTATAGAAATATAAAATCAATACGCCATGATATAAAAAATCATTTATTTGTAATAGAAAGCTATGTTAATAAAAATGATAAAGAAAAGGCTTTATATTACATACAGGATATTATCAATGCATCTTATAATGAAAAGGAAATAGCAGGAACAGGTAACTTCGATATTGATAGCATTTTAAATTATAAATTACAGAATGCAAAAGCTAACGGAATTAAAGCTACCATCGAAGCAAAAATTCCGGAACAACTTAATGTTAAATCTTTCGATATTGCTATAATCATGGGTAATTTGCT
>JAQUYQ010000099.1 GCA_028691795.1 Herbinix sp. | reverse complement strand
AATATTCCAGCGAGCCGCTTGGAGATTATATGGCAGGACCAAATCATATCTTACCGACAAACGGAACCGCCAAATTCTTCTCACCCTTAAGCGTGGATGACTTTATTAAAAAATCCAGTATTATATCCTATTCAAGAGAAGCATTGGAACCAATCTATAAAGACATCGTCACCTTTGCAAATTCCGAAAGCTTAACCGCACACGCGAATTCCATCGCAGTAAGATTTGAATAAGAGGTAAAGGCGTAGAAATTTATACAACACATAAACTCTTATGTTTGTATGCCAAAGTAATTTATGCAAGTTTTAATGGAGTTTCAATAAATATTTAGGAGGAGCATAAAATGCTAGATTTATCAGTTATTCCTTTTCTCATTTTACTTCTTAATATATTTTTATTAGCAGTAGGTGTATACGTTTTGTATTTAGTTATAAAAGCTTTAAGAATTTATATTAAAAAGAATTCGTAATTGTTTTCAAAAGCGTAGCAATCGCAGGAATGGTTTATCGGCATGTTAAATAATAAGAAAATGAGATTTTTCACCATAACGGATATAATCGAAAGAAGCATCCAATTTACTAAAAATAATAAAATATTTGATAAGGCTGAATTTAAAGATGTTAATGAAGGCGAACTATTAGCTTATGAAGAAATGTTAGTAGATGTTCAGAATATGAGTGAAAGCGAGTTTTTGAATAAATACCTTAAAATAGTAAGGGGACTTGAACAACAGTTTGAGAATCGTGAGATATCAGATGAGAAAGAGATAGAAAAAGTTTCTGGCTATAATAATGCTATAATCTTTATCCTAAAATGTATAAAACCCGTTTATGAATACACATTATGTGGGGATGATTAACAGTAACAATACAGTTAGATATTTTACAAAGTCAATATACAATACTCTTAAGATGCGAAATAGTAGGATATTATGCAATATGCATATAGTTTCAACTAAAGTGAGTAATCACATCTATACCATTTTATACTACATACTTATCAAATAAAAGTACGTCCTATAATTTTTATATGTTATGTAGAAACTAACGGTTCTTCAACTTATTGAATGAGTAACTCTAATCGATACGGAAAGTCCCGTCAGGATGAGTCAGTGTCCCGGATGAGTCATTAGTCCACGTCCCTAGTGTTGTTAGTCCTATTAAAGGTATTAATAAACCCACTTCTAGGATTTCGTTGAAGTGGGTTTATTAGTTATGCTATATAGGATATACCATCACCGCATCTTATAATATAATTTTTAATAGTAACGTAACTGAAATTAAAGATAGAAGTGTTGTTGCTGATACAATAACAGCTGCATAATCTTTTTCTTTATGATAAGTATCTGCTAGTATCGACGTCATTGCAGAGGCCGGCATGGCTGACATGATAATAACTGTATTAATAACTTTCGAGGTTTCACCTAAAAGCAAAGGAGTGAGCTGAGATAAACAATTAATGGTATTAATATCAGTTTGATAAATACCCCGTAATAGATCGTCCATTCCTTTATGTATTTTTTTATTTTTACATCAGAAATGATAACTCCTATAATAATCATGGATAATGGACCAGTGATGTTTCCAATACTTTTTATGCTGAATAATAAAGCATCTGGCAACTGAAGATTCAAAATCATGAGAATTATGCCTGCGCACACTGCTAGGATAGAGGGATTCAGTAGAATCTTCTTAATCTCCTGTTTTAAGTCATTTTTTTGTAAATTTCCCTTATATAGAATCACTCCATAAGTCCAAACTAATATGACAAAGAATATATTAAATATGGATCCATATACTATCCCCTCATTACCGTATATAGAATATAGTATAGGAAATCCAACATAACCTGTATTGACAAACACATTTGCAAAATGTAATATTGTCTTTTTCTCATTTTTTATTGGTATAAGAAGCAAGTAGGAAGAAAGAATCATTAGGATATAGGCAGCAATGCTATAATAAAATGTTTTAACTACGTTCGTTTTAATAGCATCATCATATGTAAAAATAAAAGAAGATAAAATCATACAAGGTAATGCAATTTGTATGAGAATATCTATTAATCCCTTGTTGATTTGTGAAGTTATGATTTTTTTTTTAGCGCCATATATTCCTACTATAATCATAGTAAATAACGAAATAATACTCTCAATAATTATCTTATCCATCAAATTCTCCTTTTGTTTATATCTAATTATTATATGTAAATAGATTAATATTGTTGTTACGTGTTAGTAATCGAAAAGTAAGTAGATGGATTATTTTTAGTTAATACGCATTCTTTCTAAAAAGTGGATTAAATGAAACTCTCTATTACTCAGAGAAAATCTATGCTCTATTAAAATATACTATAAATATAGAAGAGAGATAAATATAAAAGGCACTTGAATAAAAAAAAGAACAAAATATAAAAAACTAAACATATCTAAAACAATATATAAAAAAATTATCTATATACAGGTTGATGTCAGGAATAGCGGCAGTTGGATACCGTGAGGTAAGTATATGCAAGTTTATGTGCAATTCTTAGGTGTCGAATGAACGGTTAAGTCAGACGTGCGATAAATTCGCACGAGCGCAAATGTTTGACGAAAGGATTAAAGTAAAACGCTACTGCGTAGCATTTTACTTTAATCCTTGAGGAGTTTTTGCGCGGTCTGACTGTTACGAGTGAAAGAGACGCCTTAGAATTGCTAGTAAACTGCATCCAACTTATCCTCACGGTATCCAACAGACGATATCCCTGACACCAACCGTCCCTAGAAAGATAAAGTAAAGCTATAGTAAAGCTATAGTAGAGCTATAGTAAAGCTATAGTAAAGCTTAAGTAGTAATATAATAAAAGGTAACAGTTTTCAAAAGAGTTTGACATTTATTTTTCATAATGTATAATTAAAAAAAAGGAAGGATGAAACCAATGAGTAGCAGAATAGCCGAAGTTAACCGAAAAACAAACGAAACAGATATCAATATGGAATTCAATGTGGATGGTAGCGGAAAAGCCCAGATTGAAACCGGAATCGGATTTTTCAATCATATGCTGGACAGCTTCACAAGACATGGCTTTTTTGACTTAAAGCTGGCTGTGAAGGGAGATTTGTATGTAGATTCCCATCATACGGTTGAGGATACAGGAATTGTGCTTGGACAAGCAATCAAAAATGCACTGGGAGATAAGCAGGGAATAAAACGATATGGCTCCTTTATCCTACCAATGGATGAGACGCTCATTCTTTGTGCAATTGATTTATCCGGCAGGCCATATCTTGTTTATGATTTGGAATTTTCATCTGATAAAGTTGGTTACATGGAAACAGAACTTGTGAAAGAATTCTTCTATGCAATTTCTTATGCTGCAGGAATGAATTTACATATTAAAATGTTAAGTGGTGGTAATGATCATCATATTATTGAAGCTGCATTTAAAGCGTTTGCAAAAGCTTTGGATGAAGCCTGCAACCTTGACGGACGCATACAGGGGGTATTATCCACGAAAGGTTCCATCGAATAAATATAAGCTAAATTAAATCGATTGAAATAAAAGGTGCAAGATGAATTGGCAATCCAATTCACTTGTCGTGAATAGAAAGGCAAGGGGTTTATCATGAAATTATTTCCGGCAATAGATATCAGAAACGGACAGTGTGTAAGACTTAGACAAGGTCGTTTTCAGGATGTATTAGTATATTCAGAAGTACCACTAAAAATAGCAAAACAATGGGAAGCTGCGGGGGCTTCCTTTATCCATATAGTAGACTTGGACGGGGCATTGGTAGGACATTCGGTAAATGATGATGTTATCAAGGAAATCGTATCGGAAGTGAAAATTCCGATTCAGGTGGGTGGTGGTATCCGCACGATAAAGGATATTGAGAATAAATTAAATCTAGGTCTTGAGAGAGTAATTATTGGAACAAAAGCTGTTAAAGATCCTGCATTTATCAAGGAGGCAATTACAACCTTTGGTTCTAGACGCATTGTAATCGGGATCGATGCAAAGGACGGAATGGTAGCAATTGAAGGCTGGGAAAAGGTAAGTAATTATCAAGCGGTTAATTTAGCTCTTGAAATGAAAACATTTGGTGTAAAAACTATTGTTTACACCGATATATCAAAAGACGGCATGCTGCAGGGACCCAATATTGCTCACACCAAGGAGATGGCTCAGGCGACGGGGCTAGATATTATCGCTTCTGGTGGCGTTACTTCATTAAAAGATCTGGAAATGCTCGATGAAGTCAATGTATATGGTGCAATTATAGGCAAAGCACTTTATGAAAATAGAATTGATCTACACAAAGCAGTAAATCTATTTGAAAAAAACCAGGAGGTATAATTGCAAATGTCTTATAAAAAAATAATCCCTTATATTAATGCAGAAAGTGAAATACCTGCAAATGTATTGAATTTGGCAAAAAGCTATTCATATGGGGGAGCCGACGAGCTGTTTATCTATAATTATTCGAAGGATGAGAAATCCAGAGAAGAATTTTTATCCCTTGCGAAGGAACTGTCAAAGGAAATTGACATACCTTTTATCATCGGATGTTATATCAAGCGGTTGGAGGACGTTAAAAAAGCAATCTATACCGGAGCCGCTTCAGTAATGATTAAATATACTTTATTGGAAAATAAATCATTATTAAAAGAAGCTTCTGAGCGTTTTGGTACCGAAAAAATTATGGTAGAACTGGATATGATGGAATGTATGGATTTGGATACAGAAGACATGAGCCTTACATTATCAGAAAATCAGGTTGGTACTGTAATGTTAAAGCATATGGCTTTTTCGGCAAGTATAAAAGAAAAAATTGAAAATTCACTGATTAAAGTAATAATTCGAGACAGCCTAATCCGTAACGATATCGGATGTCTTATTACGTTATCGAATGTTACCGGTGTATCAACCAATTTCTTTGAAAATAAAGATATCATGAAAGCAAAGCATGCACTAAAGGAAGATGGAGTAGAGGTAAATACCTTTGAGAGCAAACTTTCCTTTGCTGAGTTCAAATTAGATTCAAATGGATTAATACCCGTAATTGTTCAAGATTATAGATCCGACGAGGTTTTAATGCTTGCGTATATGAATGAGGAAGCATATAATAAGACTGTTGCTGGCGGCAGGATGACGTACTATTCCAGAAGCCGCAGTAAGTTATGGTTGAAGGGCGAGACTTCAGGTCATTATCAATATGTGAAGGAATTAGTATTGGATTGTGATAATGATACGATTTTGGCTAAGGTACTTCAAATTGGGCCCGCCTGTCATACCGGAGAACAAACCTGCTTTCACAAGGAGCTTGTGAAAAAGGAATATAACAGTTCTGATCCGTTCCATGTATTTAATGATGTATATCAAATTATCATGGACCGCAAGGTTAATCCGAAGGAAGGCTCCTATACTAATTATTTATTCGATAAAGGTATTGATAAAATCCTTAAAAAATGCGGTGAAGAAGCAACAGAAATTACAATAGCAGCCAAAAATCCCGGTGCCGACGAGCTCCGTTATGAAATCGCTGATTATTTGTATCATCTGATGGTTCTTATGGCAGAATGCGGTCTTGACTGGAATGATATCACGACGGAATTAGCACATAGAAAATAAGATTACTAAAAGAAAAAGGATATTTATATTATTAGGAGGCAATTAACGTGCAAGTATACGGTGTAAATGAACTTAGAAAAATGTTCTTAGAATTTTTTGAAAGCAAGGGACATCTGGCATTAAACAGTTTTCCGCTAATACCCCATAATGATAACAGCTTATTGTTGATTAATTCAGGTATGGCACCTTTAAAGCCTTATTTTACAGGACAGGAGATACCACCAAGAAACAGAGTAACAACCTGTCAGAAATGTATTCGTACCGGTGATATCGAAAATGTAGGAAAAACTGCAAGACATGGTACCTTTTTTGAAATGCTTGGTAACTTTTCCTTTGGTGACTATTTTAAGCACGAAGCAATTGCTTGGTCTTGGGAGTTCTTAACTGAAGTGGTGGGTCTAGATAAAACTCGTTTATATCCATCGGTATATCAAGACGATGATGAAGCTTTTGAAATCTGGAATAAAGAAATCAAAATTCCGGAAGAAAATATTTTCCGTTTTGGTAAAGCAGATAATTTCTGGGAGCATGGTGCAGGTCCCTGTGGTCCCTGCTCTGAGATTTATTATGACCGTGGTGAAAAATACGGCTGTGGCAAGGAAGGCTGTACCGTAGGCTGTGAATGTGACCGTTTTATTGAAGTATGGAATAATGTATTTACCCAGTTTAACAGCGATGGTAATGGCAATTATACAGAACTTGAGAATAAGAATATCGATACTGGTATGGGTCTTGAAAGACTTGCAACCGTAGTTCAGGATGTAAGCTCCATCTTTGATGTAGATACTATGAAAGCTATTCGTGATAAGGTTTGCCAGCTAGCCGGTGCATCTTATCAGACGGATGCAAAGAAGGATGTTTCCATTCGTTTGATTACCGACCATATCCGTTCCGTAACCTTTATGGCTTCCGATGGTATTATTCCGTCAAATGAGGGTAGAGGATATGTATTCCGTAGATTACTTCGCCGTGCTGCAAGACACGGAAGATTACTAGGAATTCAAGGGAAATTTTTAGCGGAGCTTTCCAAGGTTGTTATTAATGAGTCTAAGGATGGTTATCCGGAACTTGAAGAAAAGAAAGAATATATCTTAAAGCTTCTTACGATTGAAGAAGAGAAGTTTAATAAGACAATAGATCAGGGCTTAAGCATTTTAGCTGAGATGGAGAAGGAATTAGAAAAGAAGAATTCTAAGACATTATCCGGTGAGGATGTATTCAAGCTTTATGATACCTATGGTTTCCCGTTCGATTTAACGAAGGAAATCTTGGAGGAAAAAGGCTTTGAAGTAGATGAGAAGGGCTTTAAGGAAGCAATGGAGGTTCAGAGAGTAACCGCCAGAAGCGCAAGAGGAACAACTAATTACATGGGTGCGGAAGAAACCGTATATCAGCAGATTGATGCAGGTATTACATCTAAATTTGTTGGCTATGACAGCCTTTCCTATGAAGCAAAAATTAGCGTATTAACTACAGAATCTGAATTGGCAGAAGAAATTGTTGCAGGACAGAAGGGTACTATTCTTGTAGAGGAAACACCATTCTATGCAACCATGGGTGGACAAGTTGGAGATACTGGAATTATAACTACGAAGAACGCTGAGTTTGAAGTAGAAGATACGATTAAGCTACAGGGTGGTAAAGTTGGCCATGTAGGTACTGTGACCAAGGGAATCTTCAAGGTAAACGATATGGTTACGTTACAGGTTAATAGCGCACAAAGATCTGCAACATGTAAGAACCACAGTGCAACTCATTTGCTGCAGAAAGCACTAAGAATGGTACTTGGAACTCATGTTGAACAGGCAGGTTCCTTGGTTAGTGAAGACCGTTTACGTTTTGACTTTACGCATTTCTCAGCTTTAACAGCAGAGGAACTTCAGAAAGTGGAAGCCTTAGTTAACGAGCAGATTGCAAACAATATTGCAGTTAATACGAAGGTTATGAATATAGAAGATGCAAAAAAAGAAGGCGCTATGGCATTATTTGGTGAGAAATATGCTAACGATGTCCGTGTAGTAATGATGGGTGATTATAGTAAGGAGCTTTGCGGCGGTACGCATGTAAGTAATACCGGCGTGATCTCCGTATTCAAGATCTTATCTGAGACAGGTATCGCAGCCGGTGTAAGAAGAATTGAAGCCCTTACCGGAAACGGTGTATTTGCTTATTATAAGGAACTTGAGAACGAGCTGCACTCAGCAGCTAAGGCAGCAAAGACAGAACCAAATCAGCTGACAACGAAGATTGACAGTTACTTAGAGGAAATCAAAGCTCTGAAATCTGAAAATGAGAAATTAAAGAGCAAGCTGGCTAATAACTCCCTTGGCGACGTTATGAACCAGGTTGTAGATGTGAAGGGTGTTAAATTACTTGCTGTTAAGGTGCCGGATGTCGACATGAATGAACTTCGTAATCTGGGAGACCAGTTAAAAGAAAAGCTGGGAGAAGGCGTTATTATTCTTGCGTCCTCTACAGCACCGGATAAAGTAAACCTAATTGCTATGGCAACGGACCAAGCGATGAAGCAGGGTGCTCATGCTGGCAACTTAATCAAAGAGCTTGCAGCACTTGTCGGAGGAGGTGGCGGTGGAAGACCGAACATGGCTCAGGCAGGCGGTAAAAATGCGGCCGGAATTGATGCTGTCATAGAGAAATCGAAGGATGCTTTGGGAGCACAGATTAAATAGAGAAAGTGATAATTATTATGAAGGTTGATAAAGGCTTCGAACTAAATTACTGGAAGCTTAGCTATAGAAGAAAGATAATCCGTACTCTGTGGTGGGGGTTACTTGTTATTATGGTACCGATTATTTGTTTTTTGACAAATGCCCCTACTACGAAAAGCCTAATTATAAGTATCAGTGCATTAATCTTATGGAGTATTCAATTGTTCTATAATGCAATTCGTTATTATATAGAAGCAAAATAAATTTAAGTAATTATTATATTACAAAGAGGTAGACTGATTTTGAGAAGCTTATGCA
>JAQUYQ010000098.1 GCA_028691795.1 Herbinix sp. | reverse complement strand
GAAGATGGAGGAGTACATACAAATTATTTGGAATCTAACAATACTTCTCCTTGCGGTTATGATGTATTAAGTGAGTCCCAGGGTATCATGATGGAATATGCAACAGTTAAAGAAGATAAGGAGTTGTTCGATCAATATTTAAACTATGTAACTAAAAATATGCTGCTGCCGAATTCGCTTCTTGGATGGATGGTTACAAAAAAAGATGGAGCTGCAACCTCCAATGCCCTTGCGGATGACCTTCGCATCTATAAAGCCCTATATCAGGCTAATGAATTATGGGGTGGTTACGATGAGCTATTAGGAAGCTTAGGAGATAGCATTTTAAAATACAATACAAATAAAGATAGGCTAGTTGATTGTTACGATTCAAAAACAGAAGAAAAGTCTGAGCGCATAACCCTTTGCTTTCTAGATTTCAACTCTATTAAATTATTGACCAAAGAAGCAGAATATAATTTGGATCTTTATCAACAGTCACTTCAATTAGTGAGTGAGGGTTATATTGGTGATGGATTTCCGTTCTATTACAGCTGGTATGATTATGCAAATAATGAATTTGTTCAGGATGATTTGAATATGGCTGAGGAGGTTCATACGCTGCTTAACTTGGCCAGAGTCGGTGAGTTAAAGCAGGAAACAATTGCTTGGCTGGAAAATTCTTTGCAGGAGGGCGGTATTAAAGCAAGATATACGACGGCAGGTGAAGTTGTGGAAGATTACAATTATGAATCAACTGCAATATATGCCATGGTTGCGATGATCGGTAACGAAATCGGCAATAAAAGTATGGTAACCAAAGCCATAGCGCGAATGGAATCGGTACGTGTCAATGATACAAGTATTGTCTGGAACGGAGCCTTCACAGCCGACGAAGGAAAGGATATCTATTCCTTTGATCAATGTATGGCTTTATTAGCATACGAGTACGTGGAAAAATAATGAAATATAGGGCTAGTAATCGTGCTCTTTTAATATGTCAGTTTAAAATACGTATTGACATGTATTATAACGTATTGTAATATAGATATATAAAAAATATAGGTGGCAGCAATGAGTACAATGGAGTACGAAAAGAATAAAGTCTTTAAAATAGTTGTTCTTGCAGGGGAGATTCTTCTTAGCAATGGTGCAGAAATATTCCGTGTCGAAGATACAATGCTTCGAATAGCGAATGCCTATGGTATAAAAGATTTGGAATCATTTGTTATTGCCAATGGGATATTTGTAACGGCTGAAGGGGAAGAGGGTTTACTAAAATTTAAAATTAAATATATTCCTACCGGAACAACAAATTTAGAAAAAATTGAATTAGTAAATCATATTTCCAGAGAGATTGAACTAAAACACTGTGAAGTTGATGAAACAAATGAAAAGCTGATAAAAATTCTTAATAAGAAAACTTATTCGCCGAAAGCCCAGATAGCTGCATATGGACTGGGAAGCGGTAGCTTCTGTTATTTTTTGGGGGGAGATATAAAAGATACCGTCATATCCTGCCTCTTAGGAATTATATTGGGAATTGTTATGACGACAGCGAATACTGTAAAAATATCTAAGATGTTAAGTAATATTCTTGGAAGTGCAATTATGACAATATTAGCGATCGTTGTATATAACCTGGGGCTGGGTAACCATATAGATAAGATTATTATAGGGTCAATAATACCATTGGTTCCCGGAGTTGCTTTCACCAATGCAGTTCGTGATTTTATGGAAAATGCTTATATTTCAGGAACGGTCCGGATGCTGGATTCGATTTTGATTGCGTTTAGTATAGCACTCGGTGTTGGAGTTGTCTGGAGTATAATGAGGTGATATGATATGATAATTCTTCAGTTGTTTTCGGCTTTTTTAGGAACAATAGCGTTTTCAATCCTGTTTAATGTGCGGACGAGATATTTTATATCCTGTGGAATTACGGGAACATTCGGATGGTTTGTTTATTTGCTGGCTTATCACTTAAGCTCGGGCAAAATGATTTCTAATTTTCTGGCAGCAGTAATCGTAATTTCCTTATCCAGAATATTTGCTGTTATAAAGCATTGTCCTATTACAATTTTCCTAATACCGGGGATATTTCCGCTGGTACCGGGAGCCGGGATTTATTATACTGCTTATGAATTAACTCAGTGTAATTTTGATCGGGCTTTAAATTACGGGATTGATACATTTCAAACAGCAGTAGCGATTGCTTTAGCCATTTCAATTGTTATTAGTCTTCCGTCCAAAGTATTTAAAATTGTTGGTGATTTAATGAAAAATTTAAAGTGTTACGATAGAACGTATTAAAACGTTGTATTAAGGTAATAACAAGCATTGCTATTTTTGACAAATAAAGCTATAATAATGTAAAATGCTTCTGAAAAATTTCACAAGGAGGTGAAAAAAATGAATTTCGAAAAAATTGACAGCCTGCCTTTATATACACAACTTCATCATCATATTAAAAAACGGATTGATCAGGGTGAGTTATCATCAGGAGAACAGATCCCTTCTGAGACAGAATTACAGAGTTATTATGGTATGAGCCGGGTAACGATAAGAAAAGCAATTGAAGAGTTGGTTAAAGAAGGATATTTAGTGAAAATACAGGGTAAAGGTACCTATGTCAGTCAAGTGGCAGATACAGACTCTATTAGTAATGTCAGAAGCTTTACAAAATTATGTCATATGCAGGGACATACAACAATTGCAGAGGTTCATTTATCCGAACTCGTTAAGGGGACACCGGAACAGTGCAAATTTCTTAATTTACCTGAAAATTCCGATGTGATGTGTATAAAAAGACTACGAAAAGTCGATGATATGCCTATGGTTATAGAAACAAATTATTTCCATCCGGTTTACGAATTTTTGAAATATGATGATATAAGGTATTCCTTATATGAACTTCTTATTAACAAGTACCATATTGTGCCTTCCAAAAAAGGTTTAAATACAGTATCCATATTAAATGTTAAGGGTGAGGATGCGAAATTACTTGGTGTAAAGGAATATATGGCAACAATATATAATCATGTTGAAGTATTTGATGATAAAGGAAAAGCGGTGCATATCGTTGAGGAAATTGTTCGGGTTGATAAACCGGACATATTTAAATATTATTTATGATAATAATGATTATTAGATAAAAATAGAGAAAAGCATGCTGTTATTTAAAACAGGATGCTTTTTTTTATATATTTTTTTAAAAAGTATTTGCAATTTATTCTGTTTCGTGTATAATATTGATAAAGACGTATTAACACGTACTAAAACCATATGAAACGGCAGTGATAAACTATGATTAAATTATTGAGTATTGGAATTGCAACAATGGATATTTATCGTCATCATGGGATGATGTATCCGGGAGGAAATGAATATAATATTGCCTATCATGCGGCAACGCTGGGAGGTAAAGCAGCATTCATGGGTGTCTTTGCTAATGATGAGGTGGGCAGGATACTATATGATACGCTGAATCAGAAAGGCATTGATTTATCTTATTCTCATCACAGAACAGGTTCAAGTGGATATGCCATAGTAGATTTAGTAGAGGGCGACCGTGTATTTGTTGATTGGAATAAACGTGGAGTAACAGATGAATTTCCCATTGAAATAACCGAGGATGAAATTTTATATGCAAGGCAGTTTGATATTGTCTGCACAAGTCATCATGGCCGTATATCATTGGATAAAGTAAAGAAGCTAGCAGAGGGCGGGGTTCATGTTTGTCGTGACTTCTGTGATTTCTTTACCATGGAAGATGTTAATATGGTAGCAAAATACTTAGATTTTGCATTTTTTTCGGCAAGTCATCTATCAGGAATGGATGAGATCAAAAAGCTTCTAAAAGAGGTTGTTTCCTTAGGGTGTAAACTTGCGATAGCAACTATGGGAGGCGATGGTTCCATCGCATACGATGGAAAGGATTTTTACTGTCAGCCATGTATTAAGGCAAATGTAATTGATACGATGGGTGCAGGAGATTCTTTCATAAGTGCTTTTTTAATGAATTATCTATCGAGGAAGGCTGACGAGTCTTTGGATATCGGTGATAAGATACGTAACTCACTTCATGAAGCGGCAATGTATTCAGCAAAAGTCGTTGAAACAAACGGCAGTTTAGGCATTGGCTATCAAGTCGATGTAAGTAACCTCAAACAAATTATCAATATTAAGGAGAGGAAAGAACTATGAAAAAGAAAGTTTTGGCATTACTATTGGTAGGCGCTATGATGATAGGAAGCCTATCGGGGTGTGGTAAAGAAAGTACTTCTGATAACTCGGCTAGCTCTGATAACACGGCAGATGTAACAGAAGCAGCAGGTGATGAACAAGTTACAATAACACTGTTGAATAAGTATCCGGAGGAAGGATATGTAGAGTATTTTGAAGGCGCGATTGCTGATTTTGAAAAAGCAAACCCCAATATTAAAATCAAAATGGAGAATGTAAGTGATGCAGCCATGAAAGATAAGCTAAGCGTATTAGCTTCAGGCGGAGACATGCCTGATATCTACTTTAGCTGGTCTGGAGAATATTTAAAGAAATTTGTAAGAGCAGAAAAAGCAATTGATTTAACCTCTTATTTGCAAGCAGATCCTGATTGGGCAAATGGATTTTTACCTGCATTTTTGAACGAAAGTACTTTTGACGATAAAACATATGCAATACCATATCGTAGCTCTGTTTTATATATGGTATATAACAAAAAAGTTTTTGCAGACAACGGATTGGAAACTCCAACAACCTGGGATGAATTCCTAACGGTATGTGATACTCTGAAAACGAATGGAATTACACCGATATCATTTGGTGATTCAGAAAACTGGTATACAGCTTGGTGGGTTGGTCAATTAAATTCAATGCTTGTTGATCCAGAGACTCTTTCAGTAGATTACAATCCTGCGACAGGTTCCTTTACTGATCCTCGATATGAAAAAGCAGTGCAATATTTCCTTGATTTAAATAGCAATGGCTATTTAGGGGAAAATGTTAATTCAAAAGACTACTATCAGGTTCGTGAAGAATTTAGTGCTGGATTATCTGGTATGATATTAGATGCAACTTCACAATTCTCCTTCTATTCCGATGCACTTGGTGAGGATTATGGATATTTTAAAATTCCTACCATTGAGGGTGCTGAAGGCAATGCGGCAGCTGTAACGGGAGGCTCTGAAGTATATGCGGTATCATCGAGCTGTAAACATCCGGATGAAGCAGTTGCATTTTTGAAATTTATGACAATGAAAGAACAGGCAATAAAACAAACTACAGAATCAGGATTACCTAATGCTGTAATAGGTGGAATTACCGAAGCTACAAGTGATGCAACTACCGTAGCTGCTTATGTTACGGCAGAAGAATATACAAATATTGCATCTTGGCTTGATACCGCAGTTGATGCATCTGTTGCAAATGCATATATGGTATCCCTCCAAGAGGGCTTAGATAGTAAATCTGCAAGCGAAATTATGGCTGATGTCCAAAAAGCTGCTGCAGAAGTGGCAAAAAATTATAAGTAATTGAAAATTTAGTGGAGGCAGGAAGACTCCTGCCTCTGCTAGCCTGGGAGGTCTCTTATGGAAAGCAGAAATAAAAAGACAGTATTTCTGTATTTAGCACCAGCAATTATAATATCGGTAATATTTCTGTATTTACCCATAATTATAAATTTATTTGAAAGCTTTTATAGTTGGGGGGCATTGTCTCCGAAGAAATCCTTTGTGGGTCTTGATAATTACGTTAGAATGTTTAAGGATAAGGTTTTTCTGGTCGCTGTTAAAAACAATCTACTTTTTGTTATAGGATCAGTTACTTGCCAGATTGGAATTTCTTTAATTATTGCTAGTGTTTTAGAAGCAAAATTTATGAGGAAAACACAAAGATTCTTTCAGACAGTATATTTTATACCTTCTTTACTGATGGCAACGGTAGTCGGTATTACCTTCAAAATGATTTATAGCCCATCCTTGGGAATAGTAAACCCTATGTTAAAATCACTTGGAGTAGATACTTCACATATTGATCTGCTTGGTAATGCCTCTTCAGCTACACTTTCAATCGTAGGCATGTCTCAGTGGCAATATATAGGTTATACAGTTATCTTATTTCTTGTTGCGATACAGAATATTTCTGAGGATTTATATGAGGCAGCATCCATTGATGGTGCATCTCCTCTAAAAAAATTCCTATACATTACATTACCGCAGTTAAAAGATACGATATTAATTAATACAATCATAACAGTAACGGGCTCAATCAGGGAATATGATGAAGTTTTTGTTACTACCAATGGTGGTCCTGGTTCATCAACAGAGACTTTGGCGACCTACTTGTATAAAGCAGGATTTAAGAATGACCAGATGGGTTATGCGTCTGCAATTGCATTTTTTATATTTATTATAACGTTCCTGATTGGTTTACTGCAAATGCGTAGTTATCATATGGAAGACAATAACTAGGAGGGAAGTAATATATGAAAAACAAATCAAAGGCAATTCCCTTTATCTGTCATGTAATCCTTGGTATCCTAGCGATGTTAATTATTATACCTCTTTTCTGGATGATTACTACAGGTTTTAAATCGAATAAAGAGCTTTTCCTTTCTCCGTTCAGCTTGCCTGATAAATGGCTGTTCAGTAATTATATCAAGGCATGGAAATCAGGTATTGGAATTTATTTAAAAAACAGTATTGTTGTTACAGTTGCAGCTACTGCATTATCTACGTTTATAAGCTGCCTGGCCGCCTATCCATTATCCCGATTGAATTTTAAAACAAAAAGGCTCTCGATATATTTTATTATGGGTGGATTAATGCTGGCACCTCAATCATCTGTTATTTCCCTGTATAAAATGATGAGAATAACAGATTTATACAATACAACTACAGGACTTGTTTTAATAGATGCTGCATTTCGTGTACCTTTTGCTGTATTCCTTTTAATGACATTTTACAAGAGTATCAGTTATAGTCTTGATGAATCAGCATATATCGACGGAGCATCAACCTGGCAAATTTTCTTGAAAATTATTATGCCGTTAAGCAAACCTATCATTGCCTCTTGTGCAATCGTGAGTTTTCGTGCCGTATGGAATGAATTATTATTTGCTAACGTTTTACTGGAGAGTAACTCCAAAAAAACAGTCCCGGTGGGTCTCATTAACCTGCAGGGCATGACAACTACAAATTGGACCGTCGTTGTTGCCGGTATGGTAATTTCTTCCTTACCTTTGGTAATTGCCTTCCTTTTACTGGAACGACAATTTGTACGTGGACTTACCGCAGGAAGTGTAAAAGGTTAATAAATAGTGGAAAATAGAAAGTTAAACATAAAATATAAATTTAAGGAGAGTATACAATGGAAGTTAATAAAATAATTGAGAAAATAATTAAGGATAAAGAAAAAGAAGGTGGCATTAAAAATGTAGTCTGGATTGCTGCAGGAGGATCTTTTGGAGGATTTTATCCAGCACAGTATTTTATGGACAGAGAATCAAAAACAATCAGATCACAAGTGTTTACCAGCAATGAATTTGTTTATGCACCGCCGAAATTTTGTGGTCCCAATACGCTTGCTATTGTTTGTTCCATGAGAGGCACTCCCGAAACATGTGAAGCTGCTCAGGTAGCTAGGAATATGGGAGCAGTAACAATCGGTCTCTATGTTCAGGAATCAAGATTGACTGAGGTTTGCGAATATAACATTATGTATCAGAGTATAGCCCTGGATGAAAGTAAACAGGATATGGTAAATTCAAGTGTGGGAGTACAAATTGCAATGAATTTATTGTATATGACAGAGGGATACGAAGGATATAAGGATGCAATGGAAGGTTTTAGCATACTGGATGATATTTACCGGGATGCAGTTGCCTATACAACACCTCTGGCTAAAAAATGGGCAGAGAATAACAAGGATCAGAAATCAATCTATGTAATGGCAAGTGGTCCTGCAATGGGTTCTGCATACATTTTTTCAATCTGCAATCTGATGGAGATGCTACAGCTGGATTCACCTACTGTTAACAGCTGTGAATTCTTCCATGGACCATTTGAAGTGTTGGACAAAGCAACTTCCGTCTTCCTATTAGTAAATGAGGGAAGGGTTCGTTCGGCTGACGAAAGAGCTATTAAGTTCCTTAAGCAGTACGGTGGAGATAATATTTATATCCTTTATGCAAAGGAACTGGGTATCAACCGTATTAAGGATTCATTATCAGAATACTTTAATCATGTTTTATTCTCTCCAATATTAAATAATGTATATATGAGGGAATTATCCTATGCAATGAAGCAGGACTACATGACACGTCGTTACATGTGGAAAGTGGAATATTAAGGAGGAAAGTCCTTTATGAAAAACTTGAAGCAATCTCAGATAGCAGTATCGAATTATCCATATTATAAGTATTCTCTGGATTATACTTTGGACTCGCTGCAGCGTTTGGGAGCAGAAACTATTGAGTTATATGCCTGTTATCCTCATTTGCATATTGATGATACAAACTTAGTTCGAATTAAAAGTATTAAGAAGAAACTAAAAGATCATGGTATAAAGCCAATATGCTTCACTCCGGAGCAGTGTATGTATCCGGTTAATATAGCATCGAAGGATGTTGTTGCAAGAAAACGAAGT
>JAQUYQ010000097.1:6981-8669 GCA_028691795.1 Herbinix sp. | reverse complement strand
GATGCTTACTTGTATAAAGGTTCAAATAAGAAGGAATTAATTGATCAGGATGTAACGGCATTGGTACCAATTTACAGCAGTAAATACCGTGGAAGCATAAATTACGGTTTTGATTATTAATTACAAATAAATAAGCCTAAAAAAGGGATATGAATCATCAAATTCATATCCCTTTTTGTATTATGGTACATTCTAGTTTACTATTAGTATAAGTTTTTAACCATGGCTCTTTAGCACATTGCCAATTGTTTTCAGACTAAGCTTCTGTCCGGTATATAAGATAAGTCCCTTATAGATTCTTCCGGAGAGCATAATAAATAAGAAAGTGAAAACAGTTAAGATAGTCAAAGTTATAATTCCCTGGACCGGTCCTATGGTACCGGTAATCAAATCTACCGGAACACAGAAGGGTGAGGTAAACGGAATGTATCTAGCTATCTTCAGCAAGCCATAATTGCCGGATAGTGGGGCAAAATACACAACAAGCCAACTGATTAGGATTGGGAATACAAAGAGCTGTTGGGTAGAAGCTGCATCCTCCGGTTTGGAAACCATACATCCTGCAAGGCCGGCAAGTACACAATAGAACAAAAAGCCGACACAGAAGAAAAGTACTGCTAAAATTACCGAGGGAATAGTTAATGCAGTTTCACCAATATTATCTTTAAGAAAGTTAATTATGTTTATAACCGTATTTTGATAATCCGGATATATCGAATGTGCAATGGCATTTCCTCCATATAAACCGACGAAGCCTGCGATAATCCAGGTTACAAATTGCAAAAGTGCCATCGATGTAACAGCAAGTATTTTACCGGAAATTAAAGCATACGGATGAATTGAGGTTAATAACGTCTCCATAAGCTTTGAGGTTTTCTCAGTGGAGACTGATTTACTAATTGTCTGACCATACAGTATGAGCATCATATAAAGCATAAGACTAAATATCATAGGTGCTATAAGCTTAATTACAAAGGTGATTTCACTATTATTTTCCCCTATATTCGAATAGGAGGTAACCTCCGGCATAAGGACTGCAGTAAGCTGTTCTGTACTTAATCCGGATTGCATAAGTTTGCTGGACTCAAAGGCAGCTGATATGCTGGTAAGCAATTTGTTTGCCTGACCTATCGTAATCGTAGAGCCAGCCGGTACGGCAGCTTCTATTTCGTAACCTTTCTCTGTTGTTGTAATAATTACAGCAATTGATTTGTCGGAATCAGCTGCGGCAGTCTTAATAACTTCATCTCTTGACTGGTCAGCTACAGCGACATACTTAATATTCTTAAATTGTTCGGTGGATAATTCGGGATTCATTTCCTTATAGCTTGTTGGCTGTAACCCACTATTGTCTAAGACATAAACCGATTTAATCGGAGATACTTCTGCTGTATCGTCTTTCTCTGGTTTCGCTGCCAATATATTAACAAGTACAATAATACCGATAATCAAGAACGTAACTAAAGTAGTTACCACTTTAAAACCCATACCTTTCGTAGCCTGTCGAAAGGTAAAGGCATATACGGATGTCCATCCTCGAAAATTCTGTTTCATATAACCTCTTCCTTTCTATTATACAGTCTTTGAAAGCTTAATTAATTCTTTGATTTTAATCTTATTACCATTATGAAGGATCAGAGTTTCAAATATCTTTGCTACAAATTTAAAAAGTAAGACAATGAAAATCA
>JAQUYQ010000097.1:4521-6881 GCA_028691795.1 Herbinix sp. | reverse complement strand
CTTCCTTTCTATTATACAGTCTTTGAAAGCTTAATTAATTCTTTGATTTTAATCTTATTACCATTATGAAGGATCAGAGTTTCAAATATCTTTGCTACAAATTTAAAAAGTAAGACAATGAAAATCAGTAACAAAGCAAGGGAAGCAGCGACCAAGGGTATACTTACCTTTCCAACCAAAATGGCACCCGGTAAAATGAAAGGGGAGGAAAGTGGGAACAAGAACGCAAAGGTTACAAATGCATTGTTACCGCTTGCCATCAATATATTAGCTGCTGCGATGCCAATATATGCACCGCCAACGTTAGCAAACATAAATAACTGAAGACCCTCTTGAAGTTCTTCCAATCTACTGACAGTTGCGCCTGCAAGTCCTGCTAAGGTTGCATAAAAAATCATTCCAAGTAAAATCAGTAAAATACAGAATATAATATTCACAATATTTAAACTATGAAAGATATTAGCTGGAAGGTATGTTGTAATTACATCCTTACCGTTACCCCCGGATATTGCTGCTGAAACCTTATTCGAGATAAATGCTACTGCAACCAAAGATACTATCTGTAGTAAAACCGCGGTAAGCATGGCAATGACTTTACCAATAATAAGAGCTAACGGTTTCACCGAAGTTAAAAGGTATTCAATAACACGAGTAGATTTTTCAGTAACAATTGAGGTGGCTATCTGAGTACTCGCCATAATATTTACCATCATAACGACAAATAAGAGTCCGTAGATAAACCCATATTCGCTGCCGGATATGGAGGTATCTTCTTTTACGATCGGTGCACCGCTGACATCTAGCATGGATACCTTGGTATCAACTGGCGCATATAGAATAGCTGCTTGCTCTTGCGTTATTCCTAGCGTATTTATTTTATATTTTTCAAATTGTGTTGCGACAGCATCTCCCAATAATGCAATACTATTGTCTTTCACCGGCCCTTTACTTGCTTTAACAAGATCGAGGGAATACATCCCATCGGTTTGTGCAATGGTAAGAAGCACAGAGGTCTGTTCGCTCTCTTCAATTCGGTTCGACACAGTATCATAATCCTCTTGCATAATTTCAAAGGAAATATGACGAAAAGCATTCTCCTTCAGGACTTCTGAAAAATCGATATCACCAAGAGTGGTCTGGTTATTAACATAAACTTTTTGAATTGGACTAGGTGCATTCGCATCTTCCTTTCCACCGGAATTTATTAAGCTTATAACCGGCATGGATACTGCAACAATTAAAATCAGTATCACATAGGAGATGATGAATGTTTTGCTTTTCATTGTCTGAATAAAGGTAAATGAAAAGACATCCTTCCATCCGGCAATATTACTATTCTTCATGAATATCTCCCACCTTTTCAATGAATATTTCATGCAGCGACGGTTCACGCAACTCAAATTTAACAATCGGAATATTATCACCGATCAGTTTTGCTAAAAAGTTCATAGCCTGAGCTTCCCCTTGAACCTTTAAATGATATTCGCTGGGGGTTTTGTTTACGATTGCTAATCCAAAAGAGGAGATGTAGGAAGCAATATCAACATCACTCTTAACAAACAGATTCACACGTCCATAGCTCTTCTTCACTTCATTTAAATTGCCCTGAAGTACAGCCTTACCGCGATTCATTATCGTAATATCCGAACAGAATTCCTCGATGGTCGGCATCTGATGACTGGACATGATAAGAAATTTATTCTTTGCAATTTCTTCTTTAATGATGGATTTAAATAAATCCGTATTCACCGGATCAAGTCCACTGATCGGCTCATCCAGTATAATTAATTCGGGATCGGAAATTAAAGCAGCCATTAACTGAATCTTTTGCTGATTTCCTTTTGAAAGTTGATCAGCACGGTTCGCTTTTGAAGATTTCTTTCCTTTTAGTTTCGGCGGAAATATATATTCATTAACTTCCAAGCGATCCGACCAGTATTTGATACGCTGCATTGCAGTAGATTTTGATACATTACGCAGCTTTGCAAAATATAACAGCTGGTCAAGTAATGAATACTTAGGATATAAACCACGTTCCTCTGCAAGATAACCTACATTGGTCCGAACCGGATCAAGCGGCTTTCCATTCCACAAAACTTCACCCTCGTTTTTGGCAAGCATGCCAAGGATGATGCGAAGTGTTGTTGTCTTACCGGCACCATTCGTTCCAAGTAATGCATATACTCCAGGTTCATTAATTTCAAAACTTAAATTATCAACGACAACCTTGTCTCCGTAACTTTTTGATAAATTCTTAACACTTAAAGACATGATACCCCTCTTTCTTGAATCAAATGAATAAGTAATATGATTCGATGTTGTATGAATTAGTTATGGTAAACAGTATATATTTACCATAA
>JAQUYQ010000097.1:0-4421 GCA_028691795.1 Herbinix sp. | reverse complement strand
ATCCCCTTCTTTAAGACCGAGTATAAAAAATCAGGCTGTCTGATCCCGATTGGTGGGGGTAAAGATTCCATTGTTACGCTTGAGCTTCTAAAGAATCGAAAAAGCAGCAATTTATGTTACCTGATTAATAAAAAGGAAGCTTCACAAAAGTGTGCCGAGATTGCAGGCTACTCCGACGAGGAGGTACTGATTGTGAACAGAAGCCTTGATGCGAATATGCTTAAGTTAAATAAAGAAGGATACTTAAACGGGCATACGCCTTTTTCAGCAATTGTAGCATTTTCCTCCGTTCTGACTGCCTATTTATTTGATAAACAATATGTAGTGTTGTCCAATGAAGCCAGCGCGAATGAAAGCACGGTGGAAGGAACGATGGTTAACCACCAATATTCCAAGAGCTTCAAATTTGAAAGTGATTTCAACAGTTATGAAGATCAATATATAAGCAGTGGGGTACATTATTTCAGTTTACTGAGGCCCTTCAGTGAACTGCAGATTGCAAAACATTTTGCTCTTCAGGATAAGTACTTTGAGATATTTAGAAGCTGTAACGTAGGAAGTAAGGTAGATAAATGGTGCGGTGGCTGCCCCAAATGCCTGTTTGTTTATATTATTTTGTCTCCATTTATTGATTTAAATAGGCTGGAGAAAATATTTGACAAGGATTTATTAAACGATGAGAACCTAATCCCAATATTTGATAAACTGATAGGTTTAGCACCTGAGAAACCATTTGAATGTGTCGGAACCGTGGAGGAAGCTAATGCCGCAATATGTATGACGATTCAAAAACGGGAAAAAGATAATTTAGAGATCCCCAAACTGTATCAATACTATAGGAGTAAGGGCCTGTATCATATTTATAATAATATAGAAGAAAATCCATACATCAAATACTATAATGAAGAAAACCAGATACCCGAGGAGTTTGTCGGGCCGTTAAAAGCTTTGATGTTAAATGAATGAGGGATATCATGATCAATCAAATTTGCACTTTATTACAAGATAAAAAAATACTTATATTAGGCTATGGCAGAGAAGGTAAATCAACTTATCAGTTTATCAGAAAGCATTTTCCAGACAAGGTTGTAGGAATTTATGATAAGAATGCCCTTCCGGATACGTTACAGAAGGTAGTAAGTCATGGGGGCAATTCCTTTCTTGAAATCTTATCGGAATACGACATCATTTTCAAAACTCCAGGTATCGTATTAGATACTTCGGACAACAGTTTGTTAAAGAAGATAACCTCTCAGACTGATATCTTCTTGGACTATTACCGGAAGCAGACAATTGGTATCACAGGAACAAAGGGTAAGAGCACAACAGCATCACTTTTGAATCATATTCTTAAGAATGCGAAGAAAGATGCTATTTTGGTTGGCAATATCGGTATACCTGTATTTGATATGTTAGAGAAGATCGGGAAGGATACTATTGTTGTATTTGAATTATCGTCCCATCAGCTGGAGTATGTGACGCATTCTCCTCACATTGGAGTGCTGCTTAATATTTATCAAGAGCATTTGGACCATTATGGTACCTTTGAAAAATATGTGGAAGCCAAAGAGAATATCTTTTTGTTTCAGCAACAAGGTGATGTGTTAATTTATAATCGTGAATTTATTAAAAATACAGAGAATATTAAAGCAGAACAGATAACAATAACAAATCATTCTGACGATGCCGACGCCGTGGTGAAAGAGAACAAGATTTCCTATCAGGGTCAGGTATTAGAGGTCAATGAGGAGGAGCTTTTATTAAAGGGTCAGCATAATATATACAATATCGGTGTTGCTTATGTTGTTGCTAAATTATGTAATGTCACAGACATCGATTTTGAAATGGCCATTAAAACCTTTAGGCCCTTACCGCACCGAATGGAATATGTAGCCGATATTAACGGAGTCAAATTTTATAACGATTCAATTTCAACAATTTGTGAAACGACTATCCAGGCAGCCTTAAGTATTGAGAATATTGATACCGTAATTCTTGGAGGTTTGGATCGGGGAATTGAGTATGAACCGCTGGTTGAGTTCCTGCTGGATTCGGATATTCGTAATATTATATTAATGCCGGATACGGGAATTCGAATTGAAAAGCTGTTTAAAAGTAATGATAAGAAGCGTAAAGATCAAAATATACGGATGGTTTCTAACGTAGAAGAAGCCGTGACAGTTGCAAAAGAGGTAACAGCATGGGGAAAGACCTGTCTCTTTTCTCCAGCTGCCGCAAGCTACGGATTTTTTAAGAATTTTGAGGAACGCGGAGAGGTATTTAAAAAGTTTGTGCTAAATAATTGAAACGACTATATCTCCCTTCGGGATGTATGCATAATCCCCTTAGTCAGACGTGGTGCGCCAACCTAATATATGCACTTATAATTTATTCAGTATTATTTACCGACTTATGATAACGAATCAGTAAATAAGATTAATAATGTGATAATATCCCGGGTGTTTGATCCGGGATATTTTATGTCCCCAGAATTATTATAAAACATGAATCTACATATTTGTTCTTTTACAAAATCTGCTTCTTATTCGTTCTAGCTTTTTCGTGTTTACTTTCATGCACCCCGATGATTGATCCGCCTTTCATGCCTACATCTGCATTATCCTTAGGTTCCATTTTACGTAATTCGGAATTACTCTTTTCATGATCCTTATTTCGATTTTTATTATTATCCATAAGCTATTGACCTCTTTCTTGTTTCGCTGTTTTAAATATAGTATTTACAGAATAAAAGAAAATATTTCTTGATAAATATGTAATTGATGTAAAGATTAATTTTAAATAATTTAATAAATTTGGTAGAAATATGTTAAAAATATTGTTAAAATTTTGTAATTATGCTAGAATAATGGTATAATTTGGCTAATAAACATAAAGCAACGAAAACATCTATTCAATATTACAAAAAAAGAAAATGAACTCATAATTAGATGGAGGTGCTAATATGAACATTAACAAACAAGTCGATCGTGAGAAGCTTACTCTTGTTCTGGAGGGAAGATTAGATACAACTACTGCTCCTAGGCTTGAAGCAGAATTAAAAACTTCATTAAATAATATAACAGAGCTGGAAATGGATTTTACTGGACTGGAATACCTTTCATCTGCAGGACTTCGAGTAATTCTTGTAGCACAAAAGATAATGAATAAACAGGGTAAGATGATAATTAAAAATGTAAACAGTATGATTATGGAAATTTTCGAAGTAACCGGATTTGTAGATATATTAACGATTGAATGAATATGATAACAGGTGAGTGCGCAGTGGTATTTGAACCTATTGATTTATGTCATAAGAATAAAATTGAAACAATTAGAAAGAAATATAAACATAGTTTATCTTCCCATGCCTTTTCCTCCCTTTATCTTTGGCGGGATAAGATGGAGCTTAGTCTTTATCTGAAGGACGAGCTCTTCTGCATAAAACGGGGAAGCTTTGAAACTAATGATTACTTTTTTCCCTGCGGTGACAGGGAAGCAAAGTTAAATTTGATTACTAAATTAATAGAGAAGGATTCAATTACTTTTCAGTATATCCGGGAAGAGGACAAATTATTTTTAGAGGAGTATTTTCCAGACAGGTTTGACTTTAGCAGTGCAAGAGAGGACTGGGAATATATCTATGATAAGGATGAGCAGGTAAGTCTTAGCGGTGGCAGTTTTAAACACTTAAGATCCAAGGTCCATAAAGGTGAGAATGCACACAGATGGTCTACTTTAAAGCTTTCTAAGGAAAATGCCAGTGCCGCTGTAGTGGTTACCCGTAGATGGAATGATGAAGTAAATCATAATGGTGAAAGTGCGGATATTAATGCTACGCTCAATGCACTCAATAATTTTGATGAACTTAATATGTCGGGCGTTTTGCTAATGGAGGATCAAGTACCCTATGCTTTTGCAATGGGTACGTCAATAACAGAAGACACTTTTGATCTGCACATATCAAAAACGATTGAGAGCGATATCGATTGCTATTTAAAATGGGAGCTTTACAAGCAGCTTCCTGATCATATACGATACATTAACCGTGAAGAGGATTTGGGTATGGAAGGATTGCGTCTACATAAAACAGAGATGAAACCTGTCCGATTTAATGAACTTTGGAAGGGATGGACTAGAATATGTTAAAGTATTTTACCCATGATAAAAATAATAATAAGTTCTTTACCAGACAGATGTTTTATCGCTTTTTTACCCCATCCCTCCTATCCGCAATAGTGCTGTCTTTAGGAAATATTGTGGATGCTCTTGTTGTAGGATCAAAAATGGGAGAGACAGGACTTGCAGCACTTGGACTTTTAGCACCTGTTTATATGATTTTTAATGTATTTGATCTTGGAATGGCGATTGGAGGTTCGGTTCACTATACGAAGCTGCTTGGCGAGGGAAAAGCAAAGGAGGGG
>JAQUYQ010000096.1 GCA_028691795.1 Herbinix sp. | reverse complement strand
AATTACTTACTGAGGATAAACAAGCTCTTACTGGATATGTGGATATCAACGGTGATCTGGCTTACCGTTTGAAAAACATCACAGATTTCGATCTCAGTATCTCTGATCTTGCCATTAAGATAAAGACAAAGAATATGACATTAACACGAATAAACCGTGCGCTAATTCATCTTCTTTTAAATATTCGAACGGAAGTATTTACTGAATATAATGAAAATGGTTATACTCCGTACGCAAGAGTATTGGGCATTAAAAAAGAAGCCTCTCACCTGGTTCGAACAATTGATAAAAGCGGAAAACTTCCTATCCTTACAAAAGTATCAAAAGCAAACCAACAACTTGACTCTCTTGGAATTCGTATGCTTTCTGAAGATATATTTGCTGCCCACTTATATAATCAGGCTGTTTATGAAAAATATAAAACCACGATACCAAACGAATATAAGCATGGAATAGTCATTTTATAAGTTTGCTAAACTTCTTAAAAACATATACAGCTTCCTAAACTGCTCAAACTACAACGACCGCAGTTGCATGGTTAATCCCTTCCTATCTTATCAACCCAAGCTGATAAGTAGCGTAATATTATCTTCGTTTCGCCCCAAGCTGATAAGTAACGTTATATTCCCTTCTCTTCCCCTCCCTAGCTGATAAGTAACGTAATTTTCTCTTCGTTTCGACCATAGCGGATGTATAACGTAATATTCCCTACTCTTCCTTTCATTTAAATTGTCGTAACCAAAAAGGGCTGGGGTAGATTAAACGTAAAGCAGCTGAGGTGGACTGTGGGGGTTGGGGGTAGAAAATGTATTTCGTATGCTGCCATCCACCGTCAGAAGTATGAGACAGATAGACATAGTCTTCCATATGTCTAAGCTGTCGCATACTTATGGCGAGTTGGATGAAAGCAGCATTCGAAAAACATTCTACCCTCGGCCCCCACAGTCCACCTCAGCCTTCAACAAACAATCCACCCCAGCCTCACACACCCCGACATCCAGCCTTTGAAGCTCGAAGCATAAAGGGTTACTTCATCAGCTCCTCCATTTGGTCAAGAAGCTCCGAAAACAGCTGCATTGCCTGTTTCACCGGTTCCTTCGTGCTCATGTCAACGCCTGCCGACTTTAAGAGTTCAATCGGATAATTAGAGCTGCCTCCGCTTAAAAATCGGATATAATCCTCCACGGCGGGAGTTCCTTCACTTAATATTCTTCTCGATAACGCAATCGCAGCAGAATAGCCGGTTGCATATTGGTATACGTAAAAGGCATTATAAAAATGAGGAATTCGTGACCATTCCATATCAATTTCCGGATCAATAACAATATCGTTACCAAAATAAGTCACGTTAAGATCATGATAAATCTTACAAAGTGCATCTGATGTAAGACTTTCCCCATCCTCTACCATTTTATGGGTGATCATTTCAAATTCCGCAAACATGGCCTGACGGAAAAGTGTACCCTTAAATTTTTCAAGAAAATGATTGATTAGATATGCCTTTTTCTTCTTATCATCCGTAGTTTTCAGCATATAATCAATTAGCAGGGATTCGTTACATGTAGAAGCTACCTCTGCTACAAAGATTTTATAACCCGCATAAATGTATGGCTGTGCCTTGTCTGAGTAATAACTATGAATTGCATGCCCCATCTCATGTGCTAGGGTAAAAACATTGTTCAAGGTTTCATTATAATTAAGCAGTACGTAGGGATGGGTTCCATAGGCACCCCAGGAATACGCTCCACTTCGCTTGTTCTCATTTTCATAAATATCAATCCAACGGTGATTGTAGCCCTCTGTCAGAATACGCTGATAATCTTCACCCAAAGGTTCTAAGCCCTTTGCAACAATACTCTTTGCTTCATCAAAAGGAACATCCATCTTTACATCAGCCACCAAAGGTGTATATAAATCATACATATGAAGTTCATCCAGCCCAAGAAGTTTCTTTCTTACTGTTACATAACGATGCATCAATCCTATATTTTCATGTACAGCTGTAATTAAATTGGTATAAACCTCGGTCGGAATGTTAGCACTGTCCAAAGCTCTTTCTAAAGTACTGGAATATTTTCTTGCCTTCGAGAAGAATACCTCCTGCTTTACATTAGCACTAAAGGCTGCCGCTAACGTATTGCGATAGCTTGCATAGGTGGCATATACACCTTCAAAAGCTTCCTTTCTCACCCTGCGGTCATTACATTCCAGTAGTTGCCCATATCTTCCGTGAGTTATTCTAACATTTTCTCCACTTTCATCCTGAATTTCTGGGAATTTAATATCTGCATTATTAAACATAGAAAAGATATTGCCTGAGCTTTCGGCCATTTCACCTGCATCCGCTAATAATTCTTCCATTTCACCCGATAAAATATGTGGTTTAAGGCGTAAAATATCCTTCAGGTAAAAATCGTAGCACTTCAAGTCTTCATTTTCATGAAGGAACTGGGAGAACATTTCCTCTGGAATGGTAAGAATTTCAGGTGTTGCAAAGGCTAGTGCGCTGCTTACCTGAATGGACAAAGCATTTGCCTTATTTGAAAGATCCTGATAAGTTGCATTAGCCGTATCTTCATGACACCTTTGATTCGCATATACATAGATTCGCTCTAATAGTTTGTTGATTTCATCGGTTAATTGTAAAAAACTCAACAGGATGTCACCAGATTTCGATAATCTTCCTTGGTATTCCATTGCTCTTGGAAGCATTTCCTTAATTTTTTCGTATTCCTTCATCCATAATTCATCTGAAGCATATAAATCCTCAATTGCCCACGTGAATTTTTGATCCACTTCATTTCTTTTTGGCAAACTATTATTCTGCGCCATCGTAATTCTCCTTTATCCCTTTTTTATACAAATGAATTACAAAGATAATTCATTTGTCATGCATTAATGAATTAGTAAGTTAATTCATTTGTCAATACTAATGAATTACTAAGATAAATCATTTGTCATGTACTAATAATTACAAAGATTATTCATTTGTCATGTACAAAAGAATTGAAACTTCAACCCATTTGTCATGTACTAGATGAATTAGTAAGTAAATTCACTTGTTATTATAAATATTTTTGAATATTTTAAATATCATTTCAATAAATTATATAAAACGTAACTCTTGTCTTCAAGGAGTATTTATGAAATATATAAAAGTACATAAAAACATGCTCGTGAAAGGTCTGGTTTTATTATTTTTAATTGCTATGCTTTTATTTCCTAGTGCCTCGTTTAAAGGAGCCAGTTCCGGTCTTCTGTTATGGTTTCATAATATATTGCCCAATCTCCTACCGTTTATTATCTTATCAAACTTGATGGTTCGCTTAAATATTACGAAGCAAATTAGTAGAATATTCTATCCCCTTCTCGGAAGGCTATTTCGCATAAGCTGTGAAGGCTGTTACCCAATCATCATTGGATTTTTATCCGGAATTCCAATGGGAGCAAAATCTACGGCTGATTTGGTTGCCGAGAAAAAAATCACCCTAGGAGAAGGTCAGTTTCTTCTCAGTATGTGTAACAACGCAAGTCCCATGTTTATTATAGGATATATTGCAATTACGCAGTTAAAGCTTTTGCATATCAATTATGTTTTATTTTCAATCATCTACGGTTCTGCTATACTAAGTGCTTTAATCTACCGACATTTCTTTAGCCGGTTTATCAAAATGCCTGCAGGTACCCCAGATATGATTGCTACGAGTAATCATAAAACCCCTTCAAACCGCTTTTCCTTTGATCTTCTTGATAGTTCCATCATGAACGGCTTTGAGATAGTTACAAAAATTGGTGGATATATCATATTATTCTCTATTTTAGCTCAGATTATTAAAGAAATTGGTCCTGAAACAAGTTTTCTAAAAGCTTTTCTTATGGGTACCTTAGAAATCACAACTGGAATCAGTCAAGTATGTAATACCAGTTTAGATATAAATACAAAAATAGTCTTGGTATCAGTAATAACCTCTTTTGGCGGTTTATCCGGTATTGCTCAAACCAAAAGTGTATTGGGAGACACAAGACTATCTATCAATTCGTATATTATCGTAAAGTTAATAAGTGCACTAATATCTTTACTTTTCTCGTTATTTTATGTAAACATGTTCCACATTGCGTAATCAAGATGATTTGGCTTGTAATTGAATTCACTTGTCCTAAATTATTCAACATCATTCAGGAAGGTATTCTCATCAAAATTAAAATCACTATCTTCGTAGGTATCTTCCTTTATATTTTGTTCGCTCTGCTGCGGGTAGAGCTGTTCGCTAAGCTCTTTTTTATTGCTATTAATAATATCTAAATTATTCTTTAATGTACCAATGAAACCATCATATTTTGAAGCAGCAGTATCATAAGCACTGGCTAATACACGTTCCACCTCGGTTAATACATCATTGGAATAAATCAAGGCACCGGTCCGAATTTGGTCTGCTTCTTCTGCGGCCTCCTTACGCATCCGTTCCGCATCCTCTGATGCCTGCATAATCATTTCATTGGCTTGATAGTATGCTTGCTGCATAATTTCATGCTCGTTCAAAAGATCTTTTGCTTTGTCTCTTGTCTGATGTAATACTACTTCTGCTTTTTCCTCTGCGTCAGCAATAATTGCATCTCTGTTGGCTATTATTTTCTGATAACGTTTTATTTCATCTGGTGTCCTAAGGCGAAGCTCGTCCAATAAATCATATAATTCATCTTTGGGAACGATAACCTTAGTGCTTGATAACGGCTGCATCCTGCAACTTTCAACGAATTCATAAATATCCTCAATTAATTGTTCAATTCTGCTTGCTCCCATTTTTAAATACTCCTTACTGATTTATATTTATCATAAATAGGCTGTACAATACTTTTCGGCACAAATTGCCTAATATCTCCTCCAAAACTAGCTATTTCCTTCACTACACTGGAGCTCAAATAAGAATACTCCACACTGGTAGTAAAAAATACAGTATCTATCTTTGCATTTAATTTATGATTGGTTTGTGCTATCTGTAATTCATATTCAAAATCCGTTATTGCACGTAATCCTCTCACAATGATTGATGCATTTTCTTTCGCTGCAAAATCTATGAGTAATCCATCAAAAGCATCTACTTGAATTTCAGGTAAGTTCAATTTTTCACTAATTACCTGCTTAATTAATTCCACTCGTTCTTCAACCGTAAACAACGGTCTCTTCGCGTTGTTTTTTAACACTCCGATAATCAGTTTATCAACCAAACCTGAAGCACGAACAATAATATCCAAATGTCCTAATGTTATTGGATCAAAGCTACCGGGATATATTCCTATTTTCATGTATACCTCCAAGATGCTGCTCTGCAACATCAATGTTTGATTCTCTGTAACTATTCAGTACCCCGAGAAATCCGTTAGGATTTCGAGTCATGCCAGCAGTGCATCGGTTCGTTAGAGCCGCAGTGACTGAATAGTCACGATTCTTTTATGTAAACGTAATTTATTTCATCTCTATAAATACATGTTGATTCGTCTTATATTGTTTCTTTTTAAAAATACGAAATTTCGTATTTTCAAGATAATCAAAATCAGTTTTTAAAGAAGCTTCAACAACTATTATAGTATCACAGTAAATAATTGTTGAATTTTGAAGTGCAAGTAGTACTTCTTTTTCTAACATATGATTATAAGGTGGGTCCATGAATATAACGTCAAAAACCTTTCCTTTGATTTCCATGATACGAATCGATTCTAATGCATTTTTAGGTAATACTTCTGCATCTTGTTCTAATTTTGTTGTCAGGAGATTTGCTTTGATACAATCTAAAGCGACTCTACTATCCTCAACAAAGGCTGCATATTTTGCACCTCTGGATAGTGCTTCTATACCTATCGCCCCACTTCCGGCAAATAAATCCAGAAAATCAGCATCCGCTAAATAAGGATTCAAAATATTAAATAAGGTCTCCTTAGTTTTATCAGTAGTTGGTCTGGTTTCAAAGCCTTCTGGTGTTTTTAGCTGCAATCTTCTTGCTTTACCCGCTATAACTCTCATACTTTTTCTCCGTGACTATATTACTATTTTATATGATTAAAAATAATTATCAATAGTAAGTGTATCCTATCCGTTCGAATATTTCAATGTTTTTTTTCATATTTTGTTAAAATAAAAGTTGCATTAGTTAACAAACAGGATGCATTGGAAAACTCATCATTTGTCATAAAAATAACGGCTGCTAAAATTTATGCAACCGTTATCAAATATTATATTATATTAATTTCTTACTATTTGCCTGCCATTCTTTTTTCAGCATCCTGGATCATCTTTTTAACCATATAACCACCAACGGAACCATTCTGCTTTGATGTCAAATCACCATTATATCCTTGTTTTAAAGGAACTCCGAGTTCATTTGCTACCTCATATTTAAATCTGTCTAATGCTTCTTGTGCTTCAGGTACTTCTGATCTGTTTCTTCTTGACATAATATAAACTCCTCCATTCCATATTCTGAAATCGTTTTTCAAAATAATTTGTGTTGTTGTTTACTTCTTAATGAATAATATAAATTTCATTAAGTTGTTACGCTAATAGTATGCGCAAAAAGAACTAAAATACCCTAGAATTTATTTCTATTTTTTATGAAATTGTTGGATTATTAAAATTATAATTCATGCCAAGTAATTACTATTTCATCTCGTTTCTTTCATCTAAAGAAATATAGGAACGCGGTCTGATTACACTCTTATAAGCAGGACGTATGATTTTACCAGCATTAATAAGTTCTTCTAAACGATGAGCACTCCAACCAGCTATTCTTGCGATTGCAAAAATAGGTGTATAAAGCTCCTTCGGCAAATCCAGCATATGATATACTAAGCCGCTGTAAAAATCAACATTGGCACTGACTCCCTTATACATTTTTCTCTCTCTGCCAATAATCTCGGGTGCTAATCGTTCAACCATTTCATATAATTTAAATTCCTTCAGCATACCTTTTTCTTCCGAAAGACTTTTAACATATTGTTTCAACACATTGGCCCTAGGATCGGATATAGAATATACGGCATGTCCCATTCCGTAAATTAAACCTGACTTATCAAATGCTTTCTTATTTAACAAATCAGAAAGATAAGAACTTACCTCTTCTTCATTTTCCCAGTCATTTATTGTTTCCTTCATATTGTCAAACATCTGCATAACTTTGATATTAGCACCACCATGTTTTGGTCCTTTTAAGGATCCCAAAGATGCAGCAACCGATGAATAGGTATCTGTTCCTGAAGAAGTTACAACATGTGTTGTAAAGGTGGAATTATTACCACCTCCATGCTCTGCATGAAGAACAAGAGCGATATCTAATATCTTTGCTTCCAGTTGTGAATATTTCATATTCGGCCTTAACATATACAATATGTTTTCCGCTGTCGATAATCCTTCTTTCGGAGGATGGATAACCAAACTTTTCCCCAAGTAATAATGGTTGTAGGCTTGGTATCCATAAACAGACAACAATGGAAATACGGCAATTAATTGAAGACTTTGACGAAGCACATTCTCAATTGATATATCATCTGCCTTTTCGTCAAACGAATACAGAGTAAGGACACTCCTTGCAAGAGTATTCATCATATCCATGCTTGGTGCTTTCATAATAATATCACGAACAAAGCTGGTCGGTAACTCCCTATATTTTTCTAATAGGCTGCTATAATCACTGAGTTGGTTTTTTGTTGGAAGATTACCAAATAACAGTAAATACGTAGCTTCTTCAAAGCCAAAACGTTCATCCTTCATAAATCCGTCAATTAATTCTTCTACATCAACTCCCCGGTAGTATAGCTTACCTTCACATGGAATATAGTCATTATCAACGATTGTATAGGAAATAATTTCGCAAATTTCAGTAAGTCCAGTCAATACGCCTTTTCCACTAACATCTCTTAACCCGCGCTTTACATCGTATTTTGCATACAACTCCGGATCAATAATACTATTCTTCTTACATAAATCCACTAATTCCAAAAGATCAGGGGTAATCTCGGTATATTTACTCATTATCTCCTCCATTCTGCCGTTATCTCGGCAAGTACTACAAGTTCATCTGAATAGTTACTAATAAATCAAACGAAAAAATAAAATATAATGCTTTGGTTAGCTTATGCATATGTTAATCTATAATTTTTCCATTGTCAATTGTAATTTAATTCCCAAATCGATGATTTATTGTAAGCCTTATCCATAGCCTCGTAATTTTCACATTGTCAATAGTAAATACATGCCTGTTCTACTGTTTTATTACCGACTTCATCCGTAGCCTCATAGGTTACAAGGTAGGAACCATCCAAATTCTCAGTTAGAATAACATTAATATCGATATTTTTTGATGAGGTATAATTGTCACTTACTTTAACCTGATATAAAAGTTCATCGGTACTTGGTATCTGCCCAATATCTGCTGTATAATCTGTTATACCGGAAAATACAGGAGCTTCACTATCTACATAATAGGTTGCGTTTTCGGTAGCCTCCGGCCCATTACCAATACTAGCCCGATAGGTTATGTAATATTGTGCTTCATTAACTTTTTTAATGGATACTTTAATAGCTTTCTTTTTAATTTTCAATCCCGAGCAATATGCTTCAACACCGGATAATGCAAATTCTTTATTTACCGTCACCTCTGCACCTATTACCTTATCACCTATTCCTTTCAATTCCGGTTCCGTTTTATTGTTTTGCACTGTTACAGTTATTACTTTTGAAGCTTTTTTACCCATTGGATCCGTAACCGAATAAGTTATTTTATATTTTCCAGGGGTACTAGTATCAACAGTTCCTTTCACCGTTATTTCCAATGCCATTTAGTTAATCGTTCGATTTTTGTTCTATAATACAAAAACAGATTGATATCATGACTGGAAGAACAAAAAATTCGTAAAAAGATGAGTAAAACGAGTTCACGGACGTAAAAGAAAAAAG
>JAQUYQ010000095.1 GCA_028691795.1 Herbinix sp. | reverse complement strand
GCCCTGCTCATTTTTTAAAAACTTGGTCGACAGGGCTTAGGTGGTCGTTTTTTGTTTTATGAGAAATAGTATAAAAATATATGATTTTTACTTCATTTCTCACTTGACATCACACCGCTGGACTATACTGCGATTTTCTCTGCTTCTGCTTTGAGCCGACGATTGGTCAGTTCTAGAACGATTTCATCAAACTTCTGCTCCGTCAATGTATATCTACTATATACAAGGATACCAATAATTAAAATAATAGCAGGTATTAAAGAATTCATTGCTTTAATTGCTGTCAAGCAGGATGAATTCTGAACACCGTTTGGTACATAATTTACAAAAGAGAATACGATCGTTGGAAGTATTCCTGCAATCGTCAAAGAGATTTTGATGGAGAAAGAAGCTAATGAGAAAACGAGTCCGCCGCATCTTCTTCCAGTTACGTATTCCCCGTACTCAACACAATCCGGTAATGTAGACCACATCGTTGCAAGCGTCATGCCAAATCCAAAAGCCCCAAGGGATTTACCGATGCAAAAACCAATGATTGCATTCGCCGGCATTATATAAAACATAAGCATACCGACTGTAGAAATTGCACACCCCAAAATAATGACATGTTTCTTACCAATCTTACCGGCAATTGCAGGTACAAAAAGCATCGGAACAATCGATGGCAGTGTCTGCAGCAGAGACCAGGCTGACATGGATATCTGACCACCGATATTATAGGTTACAAAATAAGTTCCCACTGTTGAAACCAAAATATTATAAGTATAAGCACATAAGTACATTACGAATAGTATAAGAAGCGGTTTATTCTTAATGAATTGTACCCCCATATCGCGCCACCGGAAGGGTTCTGATTTATCGAGTAAAGATTCCGGCACACGTTCTTTACATACCTTTCCCGCTACTAAGAAAGATATAACCATAACAACTGAAAGAATCATCATTGCTTTTTGGTACCCATTCTGAGGGGTTGTTCCAAGTTTTTCTGCCAAAAATGGAACCAGAATAGAACATCCTACCCCACCAATTCCGGAGCAGAACATACGGAAAGAATTTAACTTTGCCCGTTCGATAGGATCTTGTGTCATGGATGAGGAAAGCGAAGTCACCGGTATAATAATTCCGGTAAACAGCATGCCAAATAAAATATAGGTAAACCATGCGTATGCAACTTTACTGATTCCTACCGGCGTTGTAAACACCAAGATCGTTGATATGCCATATGGTATACATAAGGCTACAAACCAAGGTATATATTTCCCTCGTTTAAAGTGACATTTCTCTACAATTGCACCCATGAGTGGATCATTAATTGCATCCCATACACGCGCAGCAATAAACAGTGCCGTAACTTGTAATGCACTAATACCAAATATATCAGTATAAAAATAGGTTAAATATATTGTAATCGTTTGAAATACCAAATCACTGCCAAACCCCCAGAAGCCATAGGCTGCTTTCTCTCCTGTCCCAATCTTTACATAATTCCTCTTTGATTCATCTTGTACTGTGTTCAGATTAGACATAATTGTCTCCTTTCAGAATTTTACTATTTCTTTTCGTATGCGTTTACTCGCACTCCCCATAATTGGATATAATCTGTTAAATTGAAGCTAAAATTTTATTTGCTTTCTCATATGCCTCAGGAATTACAACTTCCGGTCCCTTTGCCCAAATCTCAGGATTCAATACTTCCACCGAAACGTACCCATGATATCCATTCGCCTTGACGCATTTCATAAAGTTTACAACATCAATACGTCCGTCTCCAGGCATACAACGATGATTTTGATCTAACCTTGCAAAAGGAATCTTCGCTGCATCATTCAAATGAACAATCGTAATTTTAGCTGGGTCCAAATCTTTAATTTCATCAACATCAGCAAGTAAATCCCATAAATACAAGTTGAAATCATCGATTACCATACCGACTTCCTTACGATTTACTTCCTGAATAATCTTAGTCGCAGTCTGTAAATTAGGAACTGCCATCGTTCCAACTGGCTCATATCCGATATTCATTCCATTTGCACTCCCAATATCCGCTAACTTATGTAATACTTCCACTGAGTTCTTCATAATGTCCTCGTCCGACACTTTGGTTGGAAGATGAACAGCTTCACACGACAGAACAATTACCTTATTGCAATCACACGCCTGCCCGAGTTCACACGCATATTTGAATTGATCTGTCACAGATGTCCATTGCTTATCATCACAGAATGACGTTCCAAAGATAGCATTCAATGTGGCAACTTTCATTTGATACGAATGTAACAGCTGTTCTAATTGTTCTAATGAATGCTTCTCAAGATATTTTTTTGCTTTTGGAAAATTAATTTCAATTGCTTTAAATCCTTCCCTCTCACATAATTCCAAATCTCTTTCTAAGTATGAATCCATACATGTTTGTAGATTGTAGCACAATTCCATTTTCACACCTCCTTATATGAGCATTTTTTACCACTGTTTTATTATCTCTTATCATCTTCTTTGTGCATGTCATACATTTATTCATGGATTATAGCGTTCATTTAACCACTTTTACCAAATAATAACAATGTTTCAGAAAGACAAAAAAAATAACTATTCGTCTCTTTTTATTCAAATAGAATAATGTCCAGATAGAATAGTATATCGATTTTAGGTCGTAGCAACTGGGTAACGCATTTCATTACAAATGCATCAACCCATAACTTTTATTTATTCTCTTCATGCGGTTATTCATATATATCTTATAACGTCTTATGTTTACATTATTACTTTTATCCAATGGAGTCACTATAAATTCATGAAATTTTAATATATTGACTTTAAATATATGACGTATTATAATGTTTATATACATATAGCAACCACTAATTAAAAATGGAGGAATTACTATGGAACTATCTAAAATCATCACCAGTATTAAAAAGGAACACCAGGAAATTATATCCGTATTTTTTGTAGGATGTGGTGCTTCTAAGGCAGAACTGTATCCGGCAAAGTACTTCTTGGAGGCGAATGCAAAAAAGCTTCGTACATCTTTATATACTTCAAACGAATTTCTTTATGCCACTCCCGTTTCTGTTGATGAATCAAGCATCGTAATAACCTGCTCCCTGGGCGGAAGCACTCCTGAAACGGTAGCCGCTTCAAAGAAGGCAATGGAACTTGGCGCAAAAGTAATCGCTATTACTCATAATGCAAACTCTGCTTTAGCGAAAAATGCACATTATGTAGTTGTTCACGGGTTTGAGGCGAATTATGCTGCAAAACTCGAAAAAATGACAAACGTACTAGGTCTGGCTGCCGAAATATTATATCAATATGAAGGGTATGAACATTATGAGGACATGATGGATGGTATGGCTAAAATTTATGGCTTGATCGAAAAATCTGTAGCGACTGTTCTTCCTTCTGCTAAGGCGTTTGCAGAAAGCCACAAAGACGAGCCGGTTATCTATGTGATGAGTAGCGGAGCTACCCAGGAAGTAGCATATGCCTTTTCCATCTGCCTCCTGATGGAAATGCAATGGATGAACTCCGGAAGCTTCCATGACGGTGAGTTTTTCCATGGACCATTCGAAATTGTAGAGAAAGATGTTCCATTCATCTTATTAATGAACGATGGAAAAACACGGGAACTTGATTCCAGAGCTCTTACATTCCTACATAGATTTAATGCAAAAACTACATTGATCGATGCCAAGGATTTTGGCCTTGGATCTGTAATAAAATCATCTGTAGTAGATTATTTCAATCCAATGTTAATTACTGCTGTCTTAAGGGTATATGCAGAACAATTAGCTATTCTTAGAGATCATCCATTGACCAAGAGAAGATATATGTGGAAGTTGGAGTACTAAAATCAAAATCTTATTAAATCAAGATAACTCCCTCATTATAAAACTTTTTCGTTATATAATGTGGGAGTTTATTCTATACCGGAGGGATTTTATATTGAACTGGGACTCAAAAAAAGCTATGTTGATCCAATACCTGGGACAACTGTTTGGAATACTACTTTTTGCAGGCAGTTTGAATTTAATTATTGTACCATTGAATTTGTATAGCGGGAATTTAACTGGAATTGCACAGATTTTAAAAACGACCATTATTGAAACATTTCATCCTGATCTTCCCGAAGGTTTTGATTTATTGGGAATTATTATGTTTTGTTTTAATATTCCTCTATTTATATTGGCTTATAAAAAACTAAGTAAGAGCTTTTTTTTCTGTACTTTAGTTTGTGTAACCATTCAATCGATAGCAGTTTCCATCCTACCCATACCAAGAGAATTAATTCTAAAAGATCCATTAACTGCATGTATTATTGGGGGGATGATATCCGGATATGGAGTAGGAACCACATTAAAATACGGTGGTTCCGGCGGAGGAACGGATGTGTTGGGTATGTACTTTGTTCAGAAGTATCCAAATTTCAGTGTAGGAAAGATATCCATTCTGTTAAGTAGCATCGTATTTCTTTATTGTGCTATTCGTTATAATATTGAAACAGTAGTTTATTCTGCTATCTTTACCTTCGTAGGTGCAATGATAACCGATCTAGTTCATGATCAGAATATCAAAACCTGTGCTATGATTTGCACAAAGGCAGAAGCAGTTGATGAATGTATTCTTCATCATCTTGGCCGGGGTGCCACCCGCTGGTGTGGAGAAGGCTGCTATACCCATGAACATACCTATATTTACATGACAGTTATCTCAAAGTATGAAGTGGGAAAATTAAAGCGTTTGATTCATAATATAGACCGCGATGCTTTTATCATCTTTAATAACCGGCTCGGTGTATCCGGAAACTTTATTAAAAAATTATAATATCGTTATTTATATTTCATTCTATTTTGATTTCTATCATGTTGAATTTATACCTTCTCTAATATTTATCAATTACATATATTAGGCCTGCCGTATACTATTACTATTTCATAATATTACGAGCAGGTTTTTTTGTTGTTTCTTCAAATACGTAAGTATTAATAAATTCAATGCCATTCTTCAAAAATGCTCTGCTAACGTAAAACAGCCATTAATTTTGATCTAAATCAAAATCAATAGCTATCTCACATTAAGTCCAGCAAATTTTCAAAATGTAAATCAGTAAACCATCAATAATTTATCCGAATTTTTCCTGTTACCCCTTTTATACTGCCGACTACCCTTCGTTGTTCAAAAAGTGATATTTCCCCAAAACCTGCTAAGTTAAGCAATTCATAAGCCTGATCAAAATCCGCTCTGATATCTTGTGGCTTATGGGCATCCGATCCAACCGTGATAATCGTCCCTCCCAGTTCACGATAAATCTTCAGTATCGTTAGCGACGGCATTGCTTCACCAGCTTCCTGTCGAATGCCGGAGGTATTAAGCTCTATTCCTTTCCCCCGATCGATAACATTCGTTAGAATTTTTCGTATAATTCCTTCATGCTGTTCATATTCATCTGAAAATCCCTGTCTTTTTGAATGGCGTTTAAAGAAGTCTAAATGCCCCATACAGTCAAATTCACCCCACCTAGACAACTTTAATAATTCCTGATAATATCGATCAGCTATTTCATGTACTGTATCCTGGTTGTATTCCATTTTCTCTAAATCCACATTATCCAGCTTATGAACCGAACCAATCAGATAATCAAAAGGATACTTTTTTACTAATTTCAAAGCCTTCTCAGCCTCAAGATGGGGTTGGCCAAACTCCATCCCGCTTTTTATACAAAGTTTACCAAAAAACTTCTCCCGGCATTCTGCTAGTTTCTTAAAGTAATGCTGAATATATTCCTCATAAAAATACAGTGATTTGTAGTTCTGTGAATAAAACTCATAATGATCGGTAAAAACAATTTCATCGCATTCCCTATGATATGCTCCCTCACACATTTCCTCCATGGATACCTTCGCATCCGGAGAGATACTGCTATGTATGTGATAATCTGCCTTTCTTATTTCCATATCTGCTGCCCCTTTGCATACTAAATTGGCTCTTATCCTTTGACTGCACCCGCAGTAAGACCACGAACAAACTGTTTTGACATACACAAGAATAAAATAATCAATGGCAGTGATGCAATTACAAGGCCTGCAAGTGTTGCCGTATAATCAATTCTCAGGTCACCCTTGAACGTCATTAACCCTATCGGGATTGTCTGTAATGCCTTATTGTTTAGAAAAACGTTTGCAAATAAAAACTCATTCCAAACAAAATTCAAATTAACAATAGCGCAAGAAGCAAAAATAGGCTTACTAATCGGAATAATTATTTTCATAAAAATTTGCAAGCTATTATACCCATCAATAACTGCTGCTTCCTCTAATTCTACCGGTATAGAAATAAAATAAGATCTCATTAAGAACACCGTAAATGGAATTCGAAAAGCTATATATGGCAGAATAACAGCCGCATACGTATCATAAATATGAATAGCTTTTAATATTTTATATAATGGTACCAATGCTACCTGCTCCGAAAGAGCCATTCCTCCAAGTACAATAATAAAAATAATTACTGAGCCTTTGGCATAAAATCTGGTAAGACCATATGCCAATAGTGAGCTGATTATTAAAATCATGACCAGAGAAATCGAACTAACCAGAATTGAATTTCCAAAATATTTGTAAAGACCCATATTCCAAGCTTTTACGTAGTTTATAATTTGCCAATGTTCTGGCAAGGTCAAAGAATTCTTAAACAACTCAGGATTTGTTTTAAAAGAATTCAGGATTATCCAAACTAACGGAAGGAAAATAATTAAACATAGAAAAATAAAGAAAATATTAAGCAGTACTTTCATAATCGATTTCTTCATCATATTTATTCTCCCTATTCTATACTTTCCCAGATCTTGTTATCTTTATTTGTACAATCGACAATACAACTGTAATAACAAAGATAAATACACCAGTAACCGCCGCCATACCCAAATCGTCATGCAGAAATGCCTGCTGATACAAATATAAGCCAAGCACTTGGGAGTTATTACCCGGGCCGCCGCTAGTCGTTGCATAAACCTCCGTATATAGCTTAAAGGCACCAATTATAGTAATTATAATACAAACCAATAACTGCTCTTTTGCAAGAGGAAGCAGAATACTTAACGCTCTTCGAATCGGTCCGGCTCCATCAATTTCAGCCGCTTCTATAAAGTCTGTAGAAATATTTTGAAAAGCAACAACCATTAATAAAGTAATATAGCCTGTAAACTGCCATTGACTCATGGCAATGATACAGAAGATTGCCATTTTTGAATCACCCAGCCATGTACCGGTTGGAAGACTAAAGGTTTTAAGGATATTATTCAAAAAGCCTATATTAGGTTCATAAATAAATGTAAACATCAATCCGACTGCTGTAAGTGATATTAAAGCCGGTAAGTAATAAATATTTCGATATGTATTTTTAAATTTTCCTGCTATTTTACTTTCTAACAGTAAAGCAACAATTGTTCCAAATCCAACCTGAATAACTAAAGATATAATACAGTACAACATATTATTTCTAAGTATGATAGGAAATACATCATCGGTAAAAAATCTGCGATAATTATCAAATCCTACAAATGTTTGTCCCGCCGAATAGGATGCTAACCTAAAAAAGCTATATGCGAAGTTGACAAAAACTGGTATATATACAAAAACTAAAACCATTAACACACCTGGAATCATATAAAGGTACGGTGTTATTTTTCTTGTTCTCATCTAACGGTCCACCATCTTTCTTTCCGAGTTCAATACAGGCACCCTGTGTGAAACAAGGTGCCTGCCAGGTTCACTCATAATACTCTATTTATTCTTCGCTGCTTCCAGTTGAAACTAATGACTGAGCCTCTAGCGCTTTTTTCTGTATCTTTGCCATCGCTTCCTCAGGAGTAATGTCTCCATTTGTCAGATCAGACACCGCGGTTAAATACTCATCGCATACTGTAGAATATAATGCATTATCAAGCCATGCTCCCATTGCTTCGGCATTCATTACAGTATCATATCCGTCTAAAAGCGCTTGATCGGTTAGGCCTTCTGTAGTACCCTTTGCTGCATTAAACCATCCGATTTCCTGGCACTGCTGTGTTCCAACTTCTTTGCCAAGGAACCATTTTAAAAATTCTACGCATTCATCAGGATATTTCGTTTTAGAAGAAACAACAAAGCCTTCCGGCACACCTGTCAGAATATTCTGGTTTCCTTTTGCTCCTTCAATTTCCGGGAACTTAAACATACCAAATTTCATATCAGGGTTTTCCAACTTTATGTATGGAATTTCAATTAACTCAGCATAGTACATTCCGGCTGCGCCCATTGCAAATGTTGTTCTTCCCATATCAGGTTTAACACCATTAGCATTTTCTGTCATATAAGGTAACAGCTTCTGATAATAGTTCAGTGCTTCTACATATCCCGGATCAGTAAACTCACCGCTGGTCGGATTATAATCTACTTTTCTTACATCATCCGGTACACAAATTTGATTTAGTGTTCCAATATAATGAGATGCTGACCACGGTTCCTGATTGCCATAAGATATTGGTGTAACACCTGCTGCTTTTAGTTTTTCACAAACAGCAAGCAGTTCGTTAAAGGTATTTGGCACTTCTAGATTATTTGCCTCGAACACATCTGCATTATAGAAGAATAATTTACAATCTAGGCGGAATGGTACGCCGTAAATCATTCCATCTGCATTTGTATACTGTGCCATCTGAGATTCAATCAGGGAGTCTGTCCATTCCTTATCAGCTTCAAAATATGGAGTTAAATCCAAAATTAAATCTTCACGGATAAACCTATCCGTAAAATCTCCAACCCAACTAAAGAAAATATCCGGTGTATCTTCTCCGCCTACAACAACTTTAATTTTTTCTTTGTACTCTTGATTTTGTGCACTTGTAATCTCAAACTTAATGTCTGGATGAGACGCTTCATATTCATGAAGTTTTCCCTCTATAAAGCTGT
>JAQUYQ010000094.1 GCA_028691795.1 Herbinix sp. | reverse complement strand
CAAGGGATATGATTTAGGTGTCGGAATTAATGCAGCAACAATACTTACGAACGGGCTCCTTGGGATTCCCGGCTTTATAATGCTATATGGCTTGGCAGCTTACTATACCGCAGGCTAATAAATTGTGAAAATTGCTACTTTTTAATAAATAAAAAGATATAATTATTAATTGAAGGAATAAATCCAACAGATCAACAAAAAGATTTAACCTGTATTTATTATTAATAAAAACAAAAGGAAGATAATATCACTAAAATATTATCTTCCTTTTATTTATCTGTATTTCAAGACCAAATAAACCCATAAAATAGTAATAGTGATTCATCCGACAAAAGCCTACATTAGCCTAAGCCGATGAATGTGGCTGCATATATATTCAGATGGCGCAGACCGGCATCTTGTGATTGCCTTATTTTTAGGAAATCACAAGATGGTAAGGCAAGTCCAGATGGATATATATGCAGCCATATTCATCATACACGAATTTCATTGGCTTTTGTCGGGCTAAAAAGATCTAACCATTTGTCTACAAGCGGGAGTAGCATACCTGCCATACGGTGGGTAGGCTGAATAGTGACACTGAAAGAAAGATAAAAATGTAAAGATATTGAAATTTTTAATAAGATATATTATAATATTATAATATGAATTTGATTTGGATTAATTATTCTTTTATAAAGGGGATAATGATATGTTGGATAAATCAGCAATAACTCCATTATATATTCAGTTGATGAATGAACTGGAGGACAAAATTCGGAAAGAAATATATGAGCCAAGCGAGAAACTTCTTACAGAGTCTGAAATGTCAAAAAAATATGGAGTGAGCTTGATAACAGTTCGTAAAGCATTAGATTTATTGACAGAAAAGGATTTAGTAGAAAGAAAACAAGGGAAGGGCACGTATGTCAAAAAACCAAAGTTTTCAAAAAATGTTCATATGTTGCAGAGCTTTAGCGAAATGTGTGAACAGATGGGAGTTAAACCTGGCGCAAAAATGCTAGAAAATAAAATAGTAAAAGCAGATGAGAAAACTGCAGGAGCTTTAGGCATTGATGTAGAAAGCAGTGTGGTGTATATATCTAGACTTCGTTATGCTAATTCCGAACCGGTAGTATTGGAGAATAATTATTTTTCGCTTAAGTATGCAGTTCTATTAGATACTAAATTTGATGATAATTCTCTTTTCAAATTCCTTTATGAAAAATATGGGTTTAAAGTTTCAGCATCTGAGAAAGTTATTGAATTATGCAAGGCAACTTCTAAAGAAGCCTCCGCTTTACAGGTAAAAAAGGGAGAAAGCTTACTCAGAGTTAAGAGCATAGCCTTTGATTCTGAAAATAAACCTTTATATACCGGAGTACAGATTATTAATGGCGATCGATTTTGTTTATGTACCTACGAAAAAGTATGATACGAAAGTAATATATTAATAAAGAATTTGGAACGTATACTACCTAAAGTAAACATTATAAAAGAATAATTGCATGAATGGGAAGCAGGGATAATCTCTGCTTCCCATTCTTATTAATCTAACGGGTGTAAGTTCCGATTGCGGGATAAGTGGTGTGAGAGGCAGTAAAATAATTACCTACCACCTACTCAATCCCTTTGCAGTAATAATTATATTATAGCTGGTATCAGATTAGAGAGATGGTAATAAATGGAGATTATAATATTTACATATATTGACAAATAGTTAAAGCCTGTTATAATTGATTATATAATAATATATAAGGACATATATTTAAAAATGTTAATCGTGGGGGGCTTGAGAATGGATCTAGGGTTGTATTTAGAGCAATTAGAAAAATTGGTAAATATAGATAGTGGCTCGAAGAATGTTTCTGGTATTAATCAGGTTTCAGATTGTCTGGAAGAATGGTATAAGCAGCTGGGATGGCAGATAAAAGCTCATGATTTAGGATGTCAGACAGGACGTCTCCTAGAGATTTCTAATAGACCGTGCGAATACTACGATGTAATGTTTGTAGGACATATGGATACTGTATTTCTGGACGGAACTGCAAAAGAAAGGCCATTCCGTATAGAAGGGGAGAATTATTATGGACCAGGTGTTGGAGATATGAAAAATGGAGATGTAGCCATGTATCATGTAGCAGCCAATCTATCGGAAGAAATCCTAAATAAGCTGAATATTGTAATGGTATACAATCCGGATGAGGAAATCGGTTCTATCTATTCACAGAAAGTAATGGATGAGATTGGTAAAAAGACCAGATTCATTTTTGTAATGGAATCAGCCGGAAATAAAGGAATAAGACATTGTTTTGCAAGAAAAGGCTCCATGAGGTATGATATTGAGTTTCATGGACAGGCAGCGCATGCCGGCTTTATGTTTGAGGTAGAGAATGCTTCTGCAATTTTGGAGATGGGATATTATATTACAAAGCTTATGGGACTTGCCAGCAGGGAAAAAGACACTACCGTTAATATAGGAATTGCTCAAGGCGGAACTAATGTTAATGTAGTTGCAGATTATGCAAAGATTTGCTTGGAAATGCGATTTAAAAATGATACGGAATGTATTCGATTAAAGGAAGAGCTTCAAAAATTGATTGAGGGAGAAGCTTTTGTACCGGGAGTTAAGGCGGAAATTACATATTACAGGAAGAGTGCACCATTTGTGAAAACAGAAGCTGCAAAAAAATATATTGATCGATTAAAAACACTGGCAGAAGAATTACAGATTCCTTTTGAAGAAAAGGATAGAGGTGGCTTATCAGATGCAAACCATTTATCAAAATGCAAAGATGCGATAGTTTTGGACGGTATGGGGCCTCATGGTGCTTTAGATCATAGTGAAAAGGAATATGGGTATATTGGTTCAGTAGAACCTTGTATAAAATTTCTTTGCAGAGTATTGGAAGATCTGGCTGAGAAGAAATAAAGGAGGAATGGGAGTGTTTAAATATGTAATAAAGCGATTACTTTATTCAATTCCGGTTTTTTTAGGGATTACATTTATTATTTATTTGCTGATTAACTTAGCTCCGGGTGGTCCACTATCAATTATTGCATCTTCAGGTGAAATGTCATTAAGTGACCTAAAAGCTTTAAAAATATCGTTAGGTTTGGATAAACCGATTGTAGTCCGGTATTTTTTTTGGCTTATAGATTTATTTAAAGGAGATTTGGGTATTTCCTATCGCACTTCTCAGGCGGTAGGATTGATGATTGCACAACGTATTAAGCCCTCTTTGATCCTTACGGGTACTGGTATCGTTATGGCGATTATCATTGGAGTTCCGCTTGGAATTATTTCTGCGTATAAACCTAATTCCATATGGGATCACATTAGTACGTTCATTGCATTTATCGGTTCGTCGGTTCCGAACTTCTTTTTAAGTTTATTATTAATTTATACCTTATCTGTAAAATTAAATTGGTTTCCAACGAGTGGAATGTATTCGACATCGGGAGCTAATAATTTATCAGACCTGCTTAAGCATCTAGCACTTCCGGCTTTTATCTGTGGCATCCAACCAATTGGAAATTTTATAAAACAGACGCGTTCAAGTGTGCAGGAAGTATTAAATGAGGAATATATAAAAACTGCAAAATCAAAAGGACTTAACAGTGTAACAGTAGTAATTAAGCATGCATTTCGTAACGCAATGATTCCGGTTGTAACTACGATCAGCTTGACAATCCCATTTTTAATTGGCGGAGCTGTTGTTACGGAGCAGATTTTTGCCTGGCCGGGAATTGGAAGCTTGATGATTGCTGCGATTACCGGACGAGATTATCCGGTTATTATGGGGGTTGCTGTTTTGATTTGTGGTACTGTATTGATTGCCAACTTATTATTGGATTTAATTTATGCCGTACTAGACCCGAGAATTAAGTTTAAATAAGGAGAATTAAGTTTAAATAAGGAGGTTTGAAATGAGGCATCATTATAAAAATCAGGCAATTAAAAAATTTTTATATGATAAAAAAGCAATGCTGGGACTTTTTATAGTACTCTTCTTAGTGTGTGCGGTGCTGATAATTCCATTAATTATGGATTTGGACCCATACACAACAGACAAGATGGCTGGCTTTGGGAAACCACCATCTAAAACTCATATTTTAGGGACGGATGACGTAGGAAGGGATTTGTTCGCAAGACTATTATATGGTGGTCGGATTTCATTATTTGTAGGTATTGCCTCTACCCTTGTATCTGTAATCATTGGTATTCCATTAGGGTTGATTGCCGGTTACTTTAGGGGAGCAGCAGAGTCCATAATTATGAGAATAGCAGATGCGTTTATGTCATTTCCTGCGATGGTATTGATTCTTGTTCTGGTAGCTGTATTTGGCCCATCAATCTTAACAGTAACTGTGGTAATAGGTGTTCTGGGATGGACAGCTATAGCCAAATTGATATATGGTAATGTGCTTTCTATTCGTGAAAAAGATTTTATTGAGGCCTCTCGAGCTGTAGGTATGAAAAATACAAGTATAATTATATGGGATATTTTACCCAATGCGATACCGCCAGTCTGGGCAAATATTTCTTTCCGAGTTGCAGGTGGTATACTGACAGAGTCCTCTCTGAGCTTCTTAGGAATGGGAGTGCAGACGCCGCAGGCTTCCTGGGGAAATATTATTTACGCTGCTCAGAACTTGTTGGTATTAACTGCCAGACCATGGGTATGGATTCCATCAGGAATATGTATAATTTTAGTAGTTGTAGGTTTTAATTTTATCGGTGAAGGTGTTAGAGATGCGCTGGATCCGAAAACAAAATAAGAAAGGGAAAAAAAGATGAGTAAAAGAAAGTTATTTGGAATGTTATTGGCAGTAAGCATGGTAGTATTTGCAGGATGTGGTGGAAAAGACGATTCACAAAAAACAGATAGTACTGTAACTGGAGCTGCTACAGAGAACACAACAGAGAACACAACAGAGAATACAACAGAGAACACAACAGATGCAGACTATTCTCAGGATGTGATAACTTATGGTATGACATCTGCATGGGATACAATTAATCCTTACGGTTCTACTACGGGTTCTATTTATCAGAACTTAGTATGTGATAAGTTATATGACCGCCTTGCTTTCATAGAAGAGGCAGGGAAGGCTGTCTCACCAAGAGGAGCAGATTCTTGGGAAACTTCAGATGACGGTTTATCTGCTATTTTCCATTTAAATAAAAATGCAAAATGGCATGACGGTGAAGCAGTAACAGCCAATGATTGGGCATTTACTGCAAAGCTTATTACTGATCCGGAATTTGATTATGGTTTAAGAAGTGAGTTTAACACTTGGGCAGGAACTGCTGACGATGGAGTAGAAGTGAGCGAAAACTCCGTTGGCGTAGAAGTAATTGATGATTATACTTTAAAAATCAGTTTCAAGTCGGCAACACCTATAGAAGACTGGTTAAGATTACATAATAAATTTTTTTATGTGTTACCGGAACATTTATTAAAAGATATTAGTCCAGCTGATGTGCAGACTTCTGATTTCTGGAAATCTCCAATTGGTTCGGGTCCATGTACGTATATTTCTGAAATTGCTGGATCTGAGTTACAATTAGGAACTTTCGCTGATTATCATTTAGGAGCTCCTAAGTTTGGAAAACTGGTAATGAAGGTGGTTGCTGATACGAATACTATTACGTCCATTTCAACAGGTGAATTAGACGGCTTCTTCCAGAACCCTTCTGTAGATAATGCGATGGCAGCAAAATCAATGGGATTGACTGTAGATAAATCTGAAAAACCAACTTACGTTACTGTTTTCTTAATAAATAATCAAAACGTTACTGATAAAAGAATTCGTCAGGCTATGAGTTATGCAATAGATAAGGATTTGTTAATTGAACAGCAGATGCAGGGAAATGGTGTTGCATCAGCAACTTGTATCATTCCTGATTCCGAGTATGACTGCGGTATTAAATGGTCTCGTGATGTTGAAAAGGCTAAGAGCTTATTAGCAGAAGCCGGATGGGATTCTAACAAAACTTTATCAATGGCCGTTACTTCTGCAAGGGAGAGCATGGCAGCAATCATCCAGCAGAATCTGCAAGAAGCAGGTATTAAAATAGAGGTTCAGACCGTAGAAATTGCAACTATGTTTTCTGGTTTGCAGGATGGTACTTATGATTTGGGTATATGTGCTACTAACGCTATGGATTATCCATTATGGATGGCGGGATATTACGACAATAAAAACGCAACCTATTGCCAGATTACTGATACCCAGTATGCAGAGCTACAGGATAAGATTGCTGCCGAAATGGATGAGACGAAGAGAAAGGAACTGGTAAACGAATATCAGAAATTATTATATGATGAAATGCCATTAGTAATTTTGTACGATGGTTATATATTTAGTGTGAGATCTGATCGTTTTGAAGGATATAATGGCTTTGAGGGTAATGTAAATAATCAGGCTGTTTGGAAATGGTCTGTTAAAAAGTAGAACAAGATAGGATTTCTGTATTAGAACCAATTAGATGCAGAAATCAAATTAGGAGGTAACAGATGGAGAATAGATTGTTAGAAGTAAAAAACTTAAAAGTTTCTTTTTATATAGGTAAAAAGAAACTTACTGCAGTTGAAGGATTAGATTTCTCTTTGGATAAAGGTAAGATTATTGGAATCGTGGGGGAGTCAGGATGTGGTAAAAGTGTTACGGCAACATCTATTCTGCGTCTGGTATCACCTAATATATGTGAAATAGATAAAAACAGTTCTATTCTTTTTGATGGAGAGGATATAAGCAAATCTACCGAAAAAAGGATGCAAGATATTAGGGGTAAAGATATTTCCATGATTTTTCAGGAACCTATGTCTTCTTTAAATCCGGTCTATCGAATCGGTAGTCAAATGGTGGAAATGATATTGTCTCATGAAAAAGTATCGAGAAGTCAAGCAATGGCGCGAAGTATACAAATGCTTAGCAAAGTTGGAATTCCATCTCCGGAACAAAGGATTAAGGAATTCCCTTACCAATTAAGTGGTGGTATGCGTCAGAGAGTGATGATTGCAATGGCTCTTTTATGTAATCCAAGACTTTTGATAGCAGATGAGCCAACAACGGCATTGGATGTTACGATTCAGGCTCAGATTTTACGGCTAATGAAAACGCTGACCAAAGAGATGAATAAGTCGGTAATGCTTATCACCCATGATATGGGTGTTATAGCTGAGATGGCCGATTATGTTTTGGTTATGTATGCTGGTAAAGCAGTAGAATATGGAACGTTGGAAGATATCTTTGACCATCCAAGTCATCCATATACGATAGGTTTGCTGAAATCAATACCAAAACTTCATGATGATGAAACAGAACACTTGTATACAATTGAAGGTACAGTACCAGGAATAGATGAAATGCCAAAAGGATGCCGATTTTGCACTAGATGTCTGAATGCTACGGAGCAATGCAGTCTGGAAGATCCGGGAATTCGAGAAGCAAATGGACATCAAGTTAGATGCTTTTTATTTGAGTCAAAAACGGAGGATTAAGTATGGGAGTTCCTTTATTAGAAGTTAAAGATTTAAAAAAATATTTCGTTATAAAAAAAGGAAAAGAAGGAAAAGAAATTAGAGTAAAAGCGGTAGACAATATAGATCTGAAATTTAATAAAGGGGAAATTGTCGGTTTGGTTGGTGAGTCTGGATGTGGAAAATCTACCTTGGGCCGAGCGATGTTGAAGCTTCATGAAGCTACGGCGGGACAGATTCTGTTTAAAGGTGAAGATATTACCCACTATAATCAAAATCAGATGCGTCCATTAAGGGAAAAGATGCAGTTGATTTTCCAGGATCCATATGCTTCTTTGAATCCAAGAAAAATAATTATGCAGTCTGTAATGGCTCCATTAAATGTTGGAAAGAAATATACGAAGGAAGAAAAGAAACAAAAGGTTATTAGCATCTTAAATGAGGTGGGGTTAAGTGAAAAGTTTTTAGAAAAATATCCTCATGAGATGTCAGGTGGACAGAGACAAAGAGTAGTAATTGCCCGTGCGTTGATTAACAATCCTGAATTAGTTATTTGTGATGAGCCGGTTTCAGCCCTGGATGCATCAGTGCGGTCACAGGTATTGAATCTATTGAAAGATTTAAAAAAAGAACGCGATTTGACTTATGTTTTCATTTCGCATGATTTGAGTGTCGTAGAATATTTATGCGACAAAGTTGCGGTTATGTATTTGGGAAGAATTGTTGAATATGCAGATAAAAAACAGTTATTCCATAATCCGCTGCATCCTTATACTCAGGCATTGCTATCTTCTATTCCGGTTCCAGACATTCATACGAAGAAGAGTGAAATTATACTGCAAGGAGAAGTGCCAAGTCCTTTAAATCCACCGAAGGGGTGTTTGTTTAGTACTCGTTGTCTTTATGCAACTGAAAAATGCAAAACAGAGTCACCAATACTTACAGAAACTAAGAACCTAGAAGGAAACAAAAGAAAGGTGGCCTGTTTCCGCTATTGATAATTCATATATAAGGAGATGGGAAGATAATGTTTTATCTTAATCAATTAGAGTATGAGACGATTTTATATAGGTATAACCTGAATAAGGGTGGGGCGCTTCCGGGCCGGGATAACATAAAGGCTGCTGGTTGCGGGCTCTGCTGTATCTGTATGGTTGTAGAGAATTTAACTATGGAACATTTTTCACTTGTGGAATGCCGCGATTTGTCAGAAGCTATTCAGGCAAATATGGAAATTGGTACCAATTTGAAGATTCTCGGGCAAAAGGTATCAGAGATGTTTAATCTTAAGTTTGAATTTACGGATGATTATAAGAAAATGGAATTATGTCTAACAAATGGTGGAATGGCAGTCGCTAATGTTGGTGGAGACAGAGAGGGATATGTAGGTGTGTTTTCCCATGGCGGTCATTATATTACGGTTGCCGCAATAGATGAGGAAGAGATATGCGTTCTAGATCCGTCTTATAAAGAAGGTAAATATGAGGAAAGAGAAGATAAAAATATAGTTAAAGTGGTAGATAAATTTATTTACTGTAGCAGGGAGCTATTGGAGAAAGAATGTGAAAACCGATCCCCAGC
>JAQUYQ010000007.1 GCA_028691795.1 Herbinix sp. | reverse complement strand
ATGTTCCATAATATCACTCTCCTTTGCCCTAAATGCAGATAGATTTTCCTATCAGTTACAGCAAAAAGGGTACAATAGAAAAAAGGAAAAATGAGCCTTTACACTTAAAAGACTCATTTTTACACTTAAAAACCCATATTCTCTTAAAATTCGTTCACACCAACAGGCGAACCTGAAAAACTCCTTTTTCTATTTTGTATATTAGTTCGCCTTCATATTTTCTGGCAAAGGCAATGACGCTTTTGCTACCAATACCATGACCTTTTTCAAGGGTAGCGGGGTAACCATTCTCGTCAAGTGAAGTATCTGCTGTACAAGGATTTTCCATTTCCAAAAGCAAACGTCCTATATGGCGACAGATAAATTTGATATATAATGGCTTACTGTCTGATTGCTTCCTGCAAGCCACAATGGCATTTTCCAGTAGATTTGACACCACCATGGATAATTCCAGGGAATCCAAGGTCAGATTACTTGGAATGTCCAGCTCAATTTCTACAGGAATACCCGACTGTTCTGCAAGCTTTGCATAATGGCAAACAGCAGCATTGACAGCCGGATTTTCACAATAATCCCTGCTTTTCTTGGGTATCGTTTGATTTTGCTTATTCAGCAGTTCGACAGCCTCATGATCATTCCCTTTCTTTAAAAGCTCTAAAATCAGGTTATTGAAATGACGACGGTCATGGGCGGCACGGCTGTTCTGCGCCGATACCTCCTCCATAAGTCTCAGGCGTTCCGTCATATTGCCTGCGGCTAGCTGCAGATATTCCCGCTCTGCCTGAATTTTTTGATTTTCCTCTCTTATCCGATACTCTCTCTGAAGATTTTTGAGAGACAGAAAGATTGAACTGTAGGCCGCGAGTCCGACAAAAATCAATAACAACATCGGAACTGCCTGTGTAGTCAGTGTAAGAACAATATCATCGGAAAAGAGCATATAATAGGCAAAGGAAACATTAATGCCCAGTGCTACGGCGAAGTACACCGTCCAATGCTCCACAACCTGCCGGTATAAGGGGCGGACATAACGTGTTAGTATGAACAGAAAAGTGCCAAAGAGGATAAAGCGTAATACTGAGTTTGCATAGACTGGATATGGTAATCCTCTTGAGCCGACAAAGCTGATTACAATCACCGCATAACTGATATTTAGGACCGTCAGATAACTGAACAACCACTGCATAAAAGTATCTTTAAACAGGGGTCGCACTACAAAGCACAATACAGTAAAAAGAATAATATCTATTTTTGCCAGCATGGTCAGATTGCCACTAAGATAACAATAAACAGCGGTACCCAGATCAGTGGCAAGAATACTAAGCATAATACCCAGTGTCGCTTTTTTGGAGTATTTTGGCTGAAGAATCGTATTCATTAGCAGAACATTGGCGGTGGTGGATATGACACCCCGTAGAAAATTTGGAAAAAACTCCTTCATTTGCCTCCTTCCTTTGCCATAAGAAAGTTCATGTATTGGTCCCGTACCAGCGGATATTGCTTTGCCGCAATGGGAACAACTTTTCCACCATGAAGGGTAAAGCTATCCTTTGAAAAACGTTCCACCCGCCGCATATTAATAAGGTACGAGGTGTGGCATTGTATAAAGCGAGCATCCTTCAGGATAGAAATAATGTACTTTGTAAAGCTTTCCCGAATGGTACGACTGGTTACCTCCTCACCGTTTATCAGGGTAAAGATGACCGTATGGCTACGGTATTCACAGTAAAGAATATCAGATAGCGGAAATACACGCAGGCTCTCGGCTGTTTTTACCGTAACTGTCTGCTCATCGGATAAATCTATTTTCGAGATGGCAAGGGTGAGGGTATTGAACAGCTTGTCCTTATCTATCGGTTTTATGAGATAATTTATTGGGCTTGCAGCATAGGCCTGCAAAGCAAATTGAGGCTCGGTGGTGACATAGATAATTTGTGCCTCACGGTCAAGACGGCGTATTTCCTTACCAAGCTTGATGCCACTGACCATGGGCATGACAATATCCAATAGGTAGAGATGAAAGCTCGCAGTATTAATGGTGGTCAGCAATTGATCAGGGTGAATGAATTCTTTTAGCTCTGCTTCCAAGGCATGAGTGTTAAGGTAATCTGTTATGTATTCGTTGATGATCTCCAACTCTTTCGGTTGGTCATCGCAGACGGCAATGCGTAGCATAGCGGTCACTTCCTTATCATATGTTATTACAACAGTCGGTAGGCTTTTTGATTCGTAGAGAATGACTCAAGATATCGCCGATCAAAACCTCACCCACTGTGGAAAAAATTCATAAAATATATTATATACGAATACTGATAATTTTTCAATAAAGCGCAGTGAAAATGAAGAAGAAAACGGAAGTCAGGATACGTATGAAATATTCAAAAGTAGAAATGATTAATGGTGAAATTTTTTTAGATAAAGCAATCGAAGAAATTAAACTATAACTGCAATATTTACTTGGCGAATAGGTTATCTTGCAATTATTCGCTCCCTATCTCTTTCAAAGATATACTCTCCATCATAAACAAGTGCCATCGGTCTATCTTTAAAAATAATCCATATGTTTATAAAAAGAACATGGTGTTTATATGAATAAAAAAATCCAGTTAATACTTAGCTTTATTTTACTTTTAATTTGTATTAGTACCATCGTATATAGTATACATTTTCGAAGAGAAGAAAACGGAAGGATATTAGGTAAAAACGTTAATATTATCATTCAGGACAATAAAAATATAGAAAATACAGATGTTTATAATACGTTCCTAAATAATTTTAAATGCCAAGGAAAAGAGTATTATTACTCTTTTATAGAATTAGTTGGTTATGATTATCCAATTCTTTTACTTTCGGATGGTGTTTATAATTATAAAGATGAGCGTAAGGTTGCAATGGGGACAGATATTTATTATCCTGTTAACAATGAAGTAACAAGATTTGGTGGAATAGGCTCTAATGGAACCGCATATCCCATATCGGCTAATACAACAGGAATTTTTACCGCAGGTGGGCACGAAGTAACAAAGTATGCTTTGGATATTCAAAATCGAAAACTAAAATTGATAAATAAATGTATGATGTTTTTCTATACAATAGGTGAAGAAGTAAATGCAATAACAATAGGAATTATTGGCGACGTAAACAAAATTGTAAGTGAAGGAGAATTTGATAAAGCGAATAAAGAGTATGGAAATGCAAATATAATATATTTTAATCGTCTGTGTTAATTAAGATTAGCGATCTATACCTAAGATAGAATAAGATGGCACATTCTAATCTATTTGTGATTTCATAGTAATCCTTAGGAAGAATGAGAACGGAGGCACTTACGCCGATCTTCTCATTCTTCTTGCAGCTTTGAGGAGCATAGATGAAATCCCGCACATCCTCTCTCTTAACTAAATTCCTGAGTATTTAGAAGCAAGAAATTTCATGTATTTTTATGTTGAATTAAGTCAATAAAAATGATACGATATGCCATGTGCGTTCAGCATAAAAATAGCTATCGAAAGGATGTCAATAATAATATGTCTACACAATCAGATAAGCCCAGTATCGCTAATCCTGCTCCACTTGGTCTATTAGGCTTCGGAATGACCACCTGCTTACTAAATATACATAATGCAGGCTTTATTCCCCTCAGTATTATGATTATTGCAATGGGTTTTGCTTTAGGCGGAGCTGCCCAAATCATCGCCGGAATTATGGAATTTAAGAAAGGAAACACCTTTGGGGCTACTGCATTCACAGCCTATGGCTTCTTCTGGTGGTCATTAATTATAATCTGGAGTAATCCAGTAAAAGGAATTGAAGCTGCCGATGCTAAGAGCATGGGATTTTATTTGGGTCTTTGGTTTGTTTTTACTCTCTTTATGTTTATCGGTACATTAAAGCATAATAAAATCAGCCAGGTAGTGTTTGGCTCATTAACGGTTTTATTCCTACTGCTTTCTCTTGCGAACTTTACAGGTGTTGAAAAAATTCATACCCTGGCCGGATATGTAGGAATCTTCTGTGGTGCCTCTGCTATTTACAGTGCTATGGGACAGATCATCAATCAGGAATTTGGAAAAACCGTGATCAAGCTGTAAATTTTATTTCTAATTATCTTAATGTAGATAATAGAGTTTTGTCAAACCCGTCTCGCACTTAAAAAAGAAGTTTATCTGACAAGATGGACTTCTTTTTTATTCTGAGTACGTTGAGCTTTGGTATCATCCAAACTGAGACTTTGAAAGAATGATCTAACACATCAGATCGAATGGCTGTATATTTATATTTACAACAATTGAAAACTAAGATATTATAATAATTAGTTTGGAAAATATTACAATTTAAACCGTCTATTATTTTATCTTCATTGGAGAAATAGACCAATAAAAAAACTAATTCAGATGCATTATAGGAGTTCATAGAATGAAAAAAACGTGGCCATTTATCATTCCATTATTCAGAAGCGTTTTGTTTATTATGATTGGAGTATTATTTGCAGGTTTAACCGGTCAAACGTTAGAACAATCAAGTCGATGGTGGTCTATTATATGTACCGTATGCAACATTATAACGATTGCTTTATTAATGATTATCTGTAAAAATGAAGGTATTACATATAGAGAATTAATTGATTATGAAAAAGGTAAAAACCAACTGAAACATACATTTCTCATTGTATTTTTAATGCTCCTATTGGGAATAGGTGGGATGTATGGATTTGGGTTTATTCTTTATGGTTATGTACCAGCAACAATGGTTCAGCCAATTCCAGTATGGCTTGCAGCAGCAAATGCTATATTATTACCTTTCACTATCGTTTTTGCTGAACTACCTTTATATTTTGGTTACTCTCTAAATCGTATTGAAAAAACTACCGGAAACAAAACATTATCTATTCTGTATCCGATGTTTTTTTATGCTTTACAGCATAGTTTTATTCCTCTTCTATTTGATTGGAAGCATATTCTGTTCCGATTCATGTCATTTCTTCCTCTGATGTGTGTATTAGGTTTTATTTATTATCGAAAGAAAAAACTCCAACCATTAATGATTGGTCACGCTTTTTTAGATATCGCAACTGGTACCCAAATATTAATGACTTCGATTAACCCTGCAATATTTGAATTAATGAATAACTATTCATCTTAACAGCCTTCATAGATATCCACATAGGTTTGCTCAAAGTCTACTGTATACTATGAATCAGGTGCATGGGTTAGGGTACCGGAACAGTGCAGATTGACTTCCTATATCAGGAAATGTATAATTAATATACTTATTAATAGGAGATGTAAATATATGAGGAAAGTAAGATTAATTTCACTGATTGGTATTTCGATTGCGATTATAATCGGTTTAACGGGATGTAACAATAGTAACACAAAATTTTCCGGGAGCAAGACAGGAAATGATAAACAGTTTCTGGTTGATTTTGATGTACTGAATTCAACAGTCGATAACGATATCCCTCTAACAGTTGGCGAAATGGTTGAAACTACGATCGATATAAAAAAGGGCGATGTTGATATTCTTGTAGAAAACGAAAATGGCACTATTGCGTATCGGGGCAATGATGTAGAAACTGGGAACTTTACGATTATTATTGATGAACCAGGTACTTATACCTTTTATGTTACAGGGAGTAAAGCAAAGGGAAGTGTATCTTTTATTAAATCATCGTCTGAGTAAACGAACTAATTTATTATAACTATATAAGATAAATATGGCAGCTTACCCCTAATGCTCCTCTAAAGGTAAGCTGCCATATCTTTTTATGTATATGATATAATTACATTTTTGCTATGTTCTGTCCTACAACGTAGCCATAAGTTAATAATCTGCCATGGGAATTCCTAGGGATATTATAGTTTACTGAAATGATTGTATTATAACTACAAGATATTTACAATTAGCTATGTATATGGTGTTCTTCACAGATTGTACGAAGTAATGCCTCACAGCCATTAACGATATCGATATAGGTCTGCTCAAAATCTCCGGTATACCATGGATCAGCTACGTCCTTCGGATTATGAGTGTAATCTAATAACTTCTGCACTTTATTCTCAGAATCCTTCCCAATAATTCGATTGATATTGATCATATTCTTTTGGTCCATTGCTATAATGTAATCATATGCTTTATAATCTCCTTTTGTCATCTGTACAGCACGCTTTCCTTCTGTAGAGATGCCTAAACCGCTTAATATTCTTCTGGTTCCTTGATGAACACCACAACCAATCTCCTCCGTACTTGTTGCTGCGGAAGCTATATAAAACAAATCACCTAATCCTATATTTTTTACCATATCCTTGAAGACAAACTCCGCCATTGGTGAACGACAGATATTTCCATGGCAGACAAACAGCACTTTAATCTTCATTTTCATAAATTCCTTTCCTTGTCTTACATAGGTTTTATCTAATATTAATTCTAATATTTTAACATAAAGTGTTCCTATAATCCAGAATAAGCTTAAATTCAACGTAGCAATGGTCGTTGGGTACCGGTACAGATGAGAATTGACTTCCTGAATCAGGAAATGTATAATTGGATAAATTGGTGATTTTGATAAATATTACCTAACAGCTGAATTCATTATTGATTAATTTTTATGATAAAACCAAAGGGATGATAATATAAAATATATTAATAAAATCTGAACTGTTATTCTTAAAACAAGAAGATCTTAATGTAAGGAGGTGCTATAATGGATTGTAAAATTCGTCCATGGTTAATGGAAGATGCAAATGACCTTGCACTTGCTCTGAATAATAAAAAGATTCACGATAACTTGCGGGATGGGTTGCCTTTTCCATACACTACAAAGGATGCAGAAGCATTTATTAGAGCAATGCTAGATTCTGAAAAAGATGAAACGTATGCCTTTGCAATCACCTTCGATGATCAAGTAATCGGAAGCATCGGAGTTTTTCGAAAAGATAATATACATTCCCGTACCGCTGAAATGGGATATTATATTTCGGAAAAGTACTGGGGAAAAGGTATTGGAACGAGTGCTGTGAAGCAAATGTGTCACTCTATTTTTCATAACACAGACATAATACGCATATTTGCAGAACCTTTTGCCAATAACATTGCCTCCTGCCGAATTCTTGAAAAAGCAGGATTTATCTGTGAAGGTGTTTTGAGAAAGAATGCAGTTAAAAACGGGAAAATACTTGATATGAAGATGTATTCTCTAATAAATGATTTTTAAACTTACCTCATTAAGAAGGGATCATTATGAAATTAAAAGACAGCTTTCATCCATACGCTATGATAACAATTATTTTCTGGTCTATGGCATATGTTTTTACCAGTTTAACTTTGGGGATCTCATCATAAAACGAACATTGAGGTTGAATAAAAATCCGGAAATAATAAGTAAATAAATTTATAACATTTATATTACAGATGCATATAATATTATTAAAAAACAGAACAAATGCAAATACATAGTTCAAGACACCATATTAAGATTGTTAAACAAACATATCGAACCATAAAGGGAACATAGTTACTCCATTTACAAGTTTATGAAACCATATTTGTTAAAAAGGAGGTTATTTTCACCCTTGGTGGGTTTACAATTTGATAGCACTTACATAACAAAATACGATACATATAGGAGTAGTGCATGCACTACTCCTAATTTTTTGTTACCTAAATAAATTTATATGATTAGTCTACCGTAATTGATCATCTTAATAAAATATTAAGCAAAACTTATGGAAATATTTAGTTGATCATTAATTCATTTATGATAAGATAGAAGCAAAGTATAACTTTATTTCTAGACTAGAATTTATTAATTTTACTAAGATGATGGAGGTGTCTGTTACATGAAGTTAAAACTCAGCATTATTATATTTGCTTTCTTTATAATAACTGCACTTGGTGCATGCAAAAAAGAAACGGAACTAAATGAAGCAAAAGAAACTATCACCGAAGAAGAGTCAGCTCTCGAAGAAGTAGCAAAAGCTGAGGATCCCACAGATATTACTGATGCAACTAACGAAACGATAAATGCGAATGATGCACCCTCTAATGAGGATCATGAGATCGGTACAAATTTGGCTCCTTTCCTTATGGAAACTCCCCCATTTCATTTTTACAAATCCGACAATACAATAAAAAAAGAAATCCAACCGATTACATTAGAAATGAAATCATGTGAGCCGAATAAAATCATTGATGAGGATGAATGGTTTATTAATAACAACCTGTCCTTAGATACATTTCAGGTTCCGAATGCATTTCAGAATAACAATGGTAATTTACCAGATAACATAGCTGTTAATTGGAACGGCTTAATCATAACAAAGTCATTTTTTGATGATTCCTATATTTATTGTACCTACGGTTCAGATTACTCGGAAGGTTATATTTTGAATATATATGATGTAAAAACCTTTCAACTTGTTTATACTTATGACTTCTCTGCTTATCGCTATTCACCGGAATATATCGAAGAGGATTATGATTTTATTCAGCAAAAAATTAATTGGGCCGTCATTAAAGATGATATATTATATATTTCTCATAGCCATAATACATATGCAAATAGCTCAAAGCAAATGAATGCTTATATCACTGCCATTGATTTTACTGACCAAAGTATTGTTTGGAGAACGGATGCATTAGTTTGCAATTCCTATAATTTTGTGATTATTGATGATGTAATTGTTTGTGGATACGGATTTACCGATGAACCTGATTATTTGTATCAAGTTAATATTCATACCGGTGAGATTTTGGAAAAACTTCTATTAAAAACCGCCCCGTCCTATTTCATTAAAAAAGACAATATTTTATATGTACGTACTTATAATGCCGATTATGCTTTTGATATCATTGCAAAGTAAGAATGTTTCGTTAATCAAAAACAGGAACCTTATATTTTGGGTTCCTGTTTTTCTTTACTTATTTGTCTTCATCGCCGACTTTTTACTTTCATGCAGCGGATCCGTAGCAATCCTGGGAAACTGATGGCTGGAGGAAGAAGGTGTAGAATCTCCACTGATATAATCCTTAGTATTACCCGACGTGTTTTTGCCTTCACTTCTTAAATCACGTTCCGATGTATCTGATACACGGGGACTGTTTGTATTTTGATTATTATTATTTTGCATTGAAATAATCTCCTTAAAATATTTAAGTTTATCATATGTAATAACCAATTAAATATACAACAATTCTAAGTCTGTGTAATAATAACCAATCAATTTTAGAGAACATTTGATTTATCATGAGAGCAAATGGATGGTTTGGTAACTGTGTACGAAAAGTAACGTAGCTTACAAATGCTCACTTTGCCTGCACCAAAATTTTAGCACCGGTATTTTCTGCTTCATGCAAAAAATGCCGGTGCTTATTTCGTCGAACCTATTCAGTCCAAAGCAAGTATATGTGTCGGTGATTAAAGTAACTCTTCCGGCATGTCTTCCTGACCTAAGATCCAAATAACACAAGTATCAGCAGCAACTTCTGAAAGTGCTACAACTACCAATGCTAATGATGTCAGGAAACTAGTTCTTTGACATTTTTTTAAAAAATCTTTAACCTTTTTCATTACTTTTTCCTCCTTATTCATATTTCACACATTTACTGTGTGCAGTTTTGTATTCTGTCGTGTTTTACACGGAACAGACTGTAAATTGGTGGTGTGGTTAATACGAATGTAATCACAAGCGCCCACAAAGCAAGTGTATAGATCTCGGTATTGACAAAACGTAATGCGAAAGTGATTACGATTAAAACAAGCATCGTATATTTCATCTTTCTCTTTTCTTCGGCTTTTCTAAATGGCCTCTGGGATGTTCCCTGGGGTATTAAAATATACCATACCGCTGCAATAAACATATATAATATTGCTTCTATATAGATATTCAGGCTGATAAACCTGGATAAACCAATTGCAGATATCAAAATAAGGAAGGAAAAAACAAAACATTTGATTTGTCCTGTCACGTGAATTCCTCCTGAATTCGTTCTGAAAAGCTTTAAAAATACAAAGAGAATTAGACACTCCTTTAAAAGCCCCATAAAACCAAGAATGATACCCAGTAGTACGGTATAAACCAGACTGCGTTTGAACAGCCGTACCTGATACGCAGCTTTCATTGCTTTCAAGTCATTATAATTTTTATGATCCTTGATAAATTCAATCATCTGTTCATTCGTCATATTAACCTCCATGCTACTCGGGAAACGAAGATGCATGCATAAAACAAGTTCCCTTCTTATTAGCAAACCTAAATATTTTTTTAATAAATACTCGACCATTAGAAAATTATTTTATATTTATGTAAATTACTGATACCATATCATCACAAGATGACGGCATCTCCACATATTTTACTTTATTTCACTTTATTTTCCATTTTTCTTTGTTTTATACACTTTAGCACAATACAAATCATTTGTAAATATCTTTCTTATGAATTTTGTAAATTTCTTCCGTAATGTGATTCATTGATACAATTTTTGATAAATTTATCATTTTATGGCACCATGTAGCAAACTTATGCGTCTAATCATATGGCAGCCATTACGGCTGAATTTATTATTTTCCTCATAGCTCTGGTTCATGGACTTTTATCGTGTTTTTCTTGTAAACTGGAATTATTTGGAATACAATAAAGAAGAAAATATATGTACAAGTAAAGAAAGGAATACCATAAGGAGGTGTATTATGAAAAGAAAACTAAGAAATGTGATTTGCTTTCTATTTATCTTTTCCATCTGTTTTTTAGCAATAACTCAGACAAAAGCTATGGCTGCAAGTTCCAGCGACTTTCAAATTAAAGACGGGGTTCTCACCAGCTATCTGGGTTCATCCAAGACGGTAAACGTACCGTCCACTGTTACCGAAATAGGTAAACGTGCTTTTTATAATAATGCAAAAGTTACTACGGTCGTTTTACCCAGCAGCGTAAAAGTAATTAACGAGGAAGCATTTTCAGATTGTCGCGCTCTGAAAAAAATTAATTTGCCAAATGACATTAAACGAATTCCATATCATGCATTTTACAACTGTTATAAACTAAATAATGTTACTTTACCAGATCAGCTTACTTACATCGGAGAGGGAGCATTTTCGAATTGTAATGCTCTTACAAAGGTAACACTTCCAAAATCAGTTAGCTTCATCAGCATTGAAGCCTTTAGCTGGTGCGGAAAAATAAAAACATTTAGCATTCCCGAAAACAGCAATCTGACCTATATATCAAGAAGAGCGTTCCAGGGCTGCTATCAGTTATCCAGTATTAACTTACCGAAAAAGCTGACCTCATTAGGAATGCAAGCCTTTCGCTACTGCAATACGTTAAAGAAGATTAACATCCCTAATGGTGTAACTAATATCCAGCGGGAAACCTTCCAGTACTGCAACAACCTGGCATCTGTTACAATACCTGATTCCGTAACTGAAATTGGAGCGTATGCATTTTCTTACTGTGATAAACTTAAAAGTATTAAAATTCCAAAGGGAGTAACAGTGATTACACAAGGCATGTTGGAAGGCTGCAAGTTACTTACCGGCATTCAATTACCGGAAGGTATCACTCGTATTGAAGATAATGCTTTTTCAAACTGTAAAGCGATAACCAGCATTAACCTTCCCAATACGCTTGATTCCATAGCAGATGGAACATTTCAAAACTGCAGTAAATTAAAAGCGATTACCATACCAAAAACGGTAACCCGTATTGGCGACAATGCTTTTTATAATTGCTCTTCCTTAACAGAGATAACTCTGCCAGTTTCTCTGAAAGCTCTTGGAAATGCTGCTTTTAGCGGATGCAAGAAGCTGACTGCCTTAACCATACCCGAAAGCATTACAAAGATCAGCAATGACCTTTTTAGAAACTGTGTCCGCCTAGCCAGCATCTCTCTTTCGAAGAGTACTACAGATATTAAGGATGGGGCTTTTAGCGGATGCTATAGTCTGACACAGATTGATCTTCCGGAAACATTAAAGTATATTGGCAACAATGCGTTTTCACAGTGTCACCAGTTGGCTGAAGTTCTTGTACCCGATTCCGTAACCTCGATGGGGAACAATACTTTCTCCGAATGTGTCGGTCTGAAAAAGATAACTTTATCGGATCAGCTATCATCCATACCTAATTATATGCTCAGCGGGTGTACTTCCTTAACGGATATCGAATATCCGGCTAAGTTAATGAAAATTGGCTCCTATGCCTTTTCAGACTGCCGCTCTTTAACAGACATCGATATACCAGAAGGCGTAACGGAAATTGGTACCAGCGCATTTAACGGTTGTGCTAATGTAGAAACCGTACTCTTGCCGAAGTCCCTTAAAACGATCGGCAGCTATCTCTTTACCGGAACGAAGTGGATCCGTGAAAATGAAGTTGATCATATGGTCATTACCAACAACGGCTTTCTTGTAAAATACACCGGTACCGATACTGATCTGACCCTGCCAGATCAAATTGTATTCATTGCCCCTTACACATTTAAGAACAACGGATCCTTAAAAAAGGTTACTCTTCCGAAGAAACTTACTACGATAGCACGTCATGCATTTTATTCCTGCACGAATTTAGTCGAAGTAACGTTTCCTTCGAAGCTAAAGGCAATTGAATCCTATGCTTTTTATAATTGTAAAAACATAACGGAAATTGATTTTCCTGCTACATTAAATTCCATTGGAAACTATGCCTTTTCTAACAGTGGATTAACTACAGTTACTTTGCCGGATAATGTAACTACTCTCGGAGAATATGCTTTTAGCAACTGTAATGATCTTGAAGAGATCTGGCTTTCCGGTGGTATAGATAACGTAGCTAACTATTCCTTCGGATGGTGCCAAAACCTTACCAAAATCCATGTTCCAGACACAATTACCAAGATTGGAAAGCGTGCTTTTTATCACTGGGCCCTGGAAGGAAACCAGACCATCTATTGTCAGCCTGACTCAGCAGCCTATGATTATGCAATGGCTAATGGTTTTTTAATTGATATTGAGTAACTCGCCAAAGTAATGCGGTTACCATGACTTAAAATATAATGACTGAGAAAAAAGAGAGTTTCCTTGTGTGTTAATTTGATTAACTACACTTAAGGAAAACTCTCTTTTAGCTTAAAATCTCTATAATTTGGGGTATCGTTTTTCCCTCCTTACGCATTGTCCTAATTTCTTCAATTCTTCTAATTGCTTCCGTTCTTTTATAACGTCTTGTAAGATTACTATCTTCCTGTTCAAACAGGAAGCATTCCTTCTTCCGAATAATATTTGAGTGTGCTATACCTTGTGTTTGTTAAGCGTACTAATTCACCGATGGTTACATACTCTGACTCCTTAATTATTTCTAACGTCCTTTGTCTTGACATCGCGTTCTCCTTGCTAAAAATAACGGCGCAATCTTACACCATGAATTGGAATCCTGCCTCCAACTTCATAAGTATGCCCCTGTGAAGCGACTCGATCTAAGACATTCTCTAGTCTCATTCTAGCATTTGGGAAATTTCTTCGGTATCAATAAATATTGATTGTGCCCTATCAAATGCAGGAAATAAAAAGTTAATCCCCTTTCCAAACTGAGTCGCAGCTGCATTACTCTTCATACGCAAAAAACCACTTACTATGGTACCCACCATGGATTTTATTTCAATTGGATATAGAGTTTTCGCTATATCATTTTTCTCGCTCAGTTCTGACATGCGGATTACTATTTTCTGCTGTTCATTGGTAAAAATAACATTTCAAAATATAGGTATTGACAAACCCTCTTTTATCATTTATTATATCTCTTGTACATGAAATACAGCAAATATGCGCGAGTGGCTCAGTGGTGGAGTATCGCCTTGCCAAGGCGAGGGTCGCGGGTTCGAATCCCGTCTCGCGCTTAATGAAAAATGGCAGGAAAGCTAGTAAAATCAAGCTTTCCTGTTTTTTTGTGTCCAAAAATCATGTGTGCAGGATGTGTGCAAGGTCATTTTACGTACTCATACGATTATAAGGCCTTGTTCATGTAGGACCGGTTCTGCTCTACCTCATGGTAATTGTAGATATAACCTTTGGTTGTCTCAATGTCCTCATGCCCCATATACACACTGATTTCAGCTAATGGCATACCTGCAGCAAACAACCGGCTAGCAAATGTCCTGCGGATACAATGACTGCTTTTAAAAGAAATTCCTGCGTCCCTGCAGTATTTTGCTAACCAATAATTAAAGCTTCTGCTCGTCATTCTTTGTCCATTACTTTGCGTGAATAAATACTCACAGCCTTCAGAAAGCTTTTTAACCTCTTCTAAAATCTTTTGAGCCTTAACTGTCAGGGGAATGGTACGATAACCAGATGAGATATCATGTTTCACGTATTCCACTATCTTATAGCCTTTACGGAAATATTTACCGTCTACTCTCTCCTCATCCACAATCTCCATCTTATGAATATAAACTTCGCTATCAAGCATATCTTCCTTTGTAAGAACTACTAGTTCTACAACTCGGGTCCCGATTTGAAAGTCCATTAGGATGGCATAGGATTCAATAGTTTTTTGCTGATAAAGAAAGCTTTCGAGGATTTCCATCTCATTTTCAAGATAAAGCTTAGAACCATCCTTTTTCTTCTGGACTGAGCGAAATTTAACGTCTACGCGTGCATTCAGCAAAGGATTGATTGTCAGTATCTCCAAATCCATTGCGAGCTTGAATACCGCGTTAATAATGGTTTTCATGTTGTTCATTTCTTTTCTCGATAGCTTGAACATGGTAATGGAATCATTCAGAAATTCGTTCAACATCTTGGTGGTTATCTTTTTAACGGGTATGGTGACAAGCTTATTAGCGGTATAGTACTTTATCCAGTGCTCGTCATCCCTTTTTACAGTCTTTATATCGATGTTACCCTCTATAGCCTGCTTCCCTCTCTTTTCTATCCAGACTTCATACAAATCGCTGATAGTATAGTCTCTTTTACGGTCAGCATAAAAATCATACAGCTTACCAATCAGCTCTTCATATGTTGTCGCAGATATCTGTTGTCTTTCTTCTTCCTCTCTTCTTACGGTGGTTATGATGCGCCCATCCTTCCTTGCGCTGATGGAATACGAATGGCGCTCTTTTACATAGGCTTCTTTAGTCATATTTGTTTTTAATGCGACTTCTGTTGCATCCAAGATACCACATTCAAACGCTTCTTGCAATACAAGTAATGCATCAAGCATAATTATGTGTCCTCCTGTTTAAGTTTTGAAACTCTCTGTTATTGTTTCATAAAAACAATATGATAGGTGATTTTAAAAACGAAGCTTTTTTCTGAAATATGCCCGCAGATCCTGCGGGCATAAGAGTTAGCGTAAATAATGTTCTGCCATTACATTGATTCGGTTATGCCCAAGGAACTGGCTTGCAATCAACATGGCACGTTTATCATAACAGATACCTTTCAAGTCACACCGACAATGGTAACGTTCGTTCCTCGGTATCTTTTCTATCGGTCTAGCTAGCATATTGTAGAGTTCCGTACAATAATCACTACGGAAAGAATGTAATCCATATCAGGAACATATGACCACACTTTTCCGTTTCCGGCTTCTTCCATGCGTTTCACTACCGCATCAACATTTGATATGATTAGTGCTTCACGATACCGACCGCCCTTAGCTCCTCTGGTAACGGCTATGTAATACAACCCGTTCTTCATCATTAATTGCGTTCCCCTTAGGCATTTTAATTCCTTCTTACGCAATCCGGTTGACTTGCAGAATTCTATGAATACCTTATTCTTTCTTACTGAGAAATTCTTATCACGTTTTGCGGCTTTACAGCTTCTTGTGAAGCCAGACCTCTCATTATCTTATAGGCAGTGAAAGATTGGACAAAGCACGTAGCAGAATTACAGGTGACTTTATTAAGAAAATCACTAAAATTTCAGATAATTTAATAGAACAGGCAATTCTACCAAATAAAATAGAAGGCGAGATATCATATTTAAATAGCGAAAATACTAGTGGTTTTGTAAAAGACGATAATAATCAAGAGTACTATATAAAACGAGATGATATAATAGTTGACGATAGAAGTAATATGTTTCGAATTGGTAAGCGGATACGATTTGTACCTATAAAACTGGATAGCACCTTAGTTTTGGCAAAGGAAATTGAAATATTGTAATAAAATCCCATAATGTATTTATTATTTTTACTTCAAATAATTTAAACAAATAATTTGAGATGATTTTTCTTGCCAATTTATGTTGAACAGACTAGTGAAATTTGGTAAAATGATACAAACAATGAAATTCACACAAGGAGAAAGTTATGAAGTATATAAAAGCAGCATTTATTGTTTTTTTAACTATGTGTATTTTGATGGGATGTCAATCAAATAACGAGAAGTCGGATGAAACAATTGAATTGCAGTCACAAATCAATCAATTAGAGTTAGAAAACAAAACTCTTAAAGAAGAAATAAATAAATTAAAAGAGGCTACTAATGAAACTTCATATGAGCCCTCTGATAATTTGCCCGAGGAAATAATTGAATTTCCTAATGACCCGCTTGAAGAAATAACTGAATTACCAAATGACCCACTTGAAGAAATAGCAGTACCTTCTGACTTAGCATTGAATCAGCAAGACGCATTATTCTCTGATATAGAGACTATTAAAAATATAACATATGATAATCCCGCCGAATTGGGACAATGGGTCGATTCAACTTATATGAACAAATATTTTGATGTTTTTCCTATAAAGATTTGTATTACCGATGTAAAATTCAATGAAGAAGCTGAATTAGTAAGTGGTCTTCTTTTCTCTGAATACAATGTACCAGATGTCACCAACAAACGATTAATATATATAGAATATGCTCTTGCATTACCAGACAATTTTCCATTGTCTGAAGATAATCCATGTATAAATGTATGTGCAGAAGCTACATATTCGTCTGCTTTTAAAAATGGAGAAACTCAGAAATATAAGTCTTTTGGATTATATGATTCGTTTATATCAATAACCAACTCTAAGGCTGGTGGCGTCGCATACGGTGCATATTTTTATGCTTTACCCAAGGACAGTACAGAATTTACATTATATTTAGGAACTAAAGATGAAACTTATATTCATCTTTCGGAAGTAAAATAACTTTCAATTTCCCTATACATATCTTTATGCAAGTATGTGTGCAGATAAATAACAGAAGCCGCAAACCTCCTATTTATCAGTGTTTGTGTGTGCGGGGATTTGTTCGAATCCCGTCCCAAGCTTAACTAATTTCGTCTGAAGTTCTTAATTTATGAGGCTTCTGGCCATTTTTCGTTTCTGGAGTTTTAAGTACCCTTGAGTACACAGTTCTATTCATACATAGATGTGATGTGTAACCGTTATAACTGAATAATGTTAAATGCCAGATTACCCAAAAGTATTCCATACCTAATTGAAAATCGAAATGCAACCTTATCGATTCCAGATTGAGTTATAATTCTTTGATTTAATATTTATGCCAAGTGGTTGCACCTTGTCTTACAGAAAGATTGGTTGTCGGTTACAAACCTTGCATCTCATTTTACAAAGTGGCATCTCGCTTTACTATTAAGTTACTAAAAAGAATTTATAAGAAGTAGTCCCTTGTAGGATAATTTATTTACTATTCAAACTTAATCCGATATAATAAGTAAAAATGTAGCTAAAAAGTTTTTTTCAAACCTACAGAAGCTGCTAAACTTAATTTATTTGAGCGTCAGAAATGTATATTGAGAGGTGACAAGCATGCCTAAAGTAACAGAAAACTATAAAAAAGAAAAAGTAGATAAGATCGTGAAAGCTACCATCGAGGTCCTTAAGATAAAACCACTATATGACATTACTATGCTAGATATCATTAAGACCGCCGGATTAAGTAAAGGTGGAATTTACTTATATTTTAAGGATATTGATGAATTACTAATTGAAGCAATTAATAGGATTGGAAGGGAACAAGATTTAATCGAATTAAGTTCCGTAAGAGATGATGATCGTATTGAAAGTAGTTTGGCCCTACTTTTTGAAGAGTTAGGAAACTACATTGATTCGTGCCCTGCCATAATAGGTAAAATCAGATTTGAACTTATGACTTATATATCTAATAACCCGGAAAAAGCAGATACCATTATGTCCAAGTTACAATTGAATAATGTTGGTGCACATTTTATGGAGAATGTCGCTTTACTCATTCAAAAAGGCATGGATCAAAATATATTTGATAAGGAAATACCTATGGAAATTATTATGAACAATGTATCTGCCTATATCGATGGAATTTCTGATCGAATTGTTAGTTCAAAAGTATATGGTGGAAAACCGCTGCAACGTCCTACGAGAGAGTATTTCCAGCAATTTGTTCATAGTCAGATATTATTATTAAAAAATAAATGAGAGTACAGTCATTTTGCTGTTGACATAGGTTTATTTTCGACGTATTATAAATGAGATAAGTCTCATTTATAATGAAAGGAGAACTATATGTCCAGTAAAATCAAACAATATTTAATAAGTACTTTTTTATGTTCCTGGATGATGTGGGGGCTGGTTGCAATTGGAGGAAGATTAGGAATTCCCGGTTTGGCATTTGGTACTCCAATCGGGATGATACTTTATGTATTTGGTGGTATTTCACCTGCAATATGCGAAATTATTATTCAAAAGAGAAGTTGTAATAAGGAAGAATTCAAGAATTTTTTAAAAAGTATCGTAAATCTGAAGTACTCTATATGGCTATATCTTTATGCCATAGGAGGAGCTATTTTAATCCAATGCATTCCGATGCTGACTGGTTACTCTACCATGAAACAACCATTCTATATGGGATTTATCTTAATATTACCAATGGTTATCGGTGGAGGTCTGGAGGAAATTGGCTGGAGAGGACTATTACAGCCCGAACTTGAGAAATTAATGTCTCATTGTAATGCAACATTAATTGTTGGAGTAATATGGTCTTTATGGCATTTACCATTATGGTTCATTCCAGGTACCAATCAACAAAATATAAATTTCTTATGGTTTTGTATCAACGCTCTCACACTATCCTTTTTTATTGGTTCTGTACGTTATATATCAGGAAGTATTTTATTATCGATACTTTCCCACGCTACCATCAATGCATTCTGGGAAGTTATGCCTGCTACAAGTAAGATTTTACCATCACTTATCATATTGTGTCTGATAGGTACATTAAGCCTTGTAATTGATTATGCAGCAGTTAATCCTAAATTATATTTCGTGAATAAGAAAGTTTAACCTTTATCTTTATTTACTGCAGGATTTCCATTAGCAATGAATATATATTCTATCGGTGTAGCCTATATTTATATTACATAAAATCAATCTGATTATTTAGTATCAGTTAATTAAAAGAAATAATTTTCTAATAATTGGTTAAGATGTAAGATGTAATATAAATATTTCTATTAAAGGATGATAATAGATGGAAGTGTTCAAAAGAATTCCTTCTCATATTGGGATTATACCAGATGGTAATAGGCGGTGGGCTACAGAGAATGGATTTCAAAAAAAAGATGGATATATGCATGGTATTATGCCAGGATTTGAGCTCTATGAGATGATGCTGGAATTTGGTATAAAAGAAGCTACCTTTTATGGTTTTACAAAAGATAATAACAAAAGGGAAAAGGAACAGCGCGATGCTTTTACAAAAGCCTGTATTGATGCAGTTGAATTATTAAGTGGTAAAGATGCTAATCTGCTAGTAATCGGAAATACCAAATCAGCAGCATTTCCTAAAGAATTATTACAATATGCAAATAAAAGAATGCACTTTGGCCGAGGTTTAATAAACCTTAATTTTCTCGTTAATTATGATTGGGAGTGGGATCTAAAAAACCTCATGGAGAATAAACAGTTAGCTTCCTTTGATATACCGAGAGTTGACTTAATCGTAAGATGGGGTGGACGTAGACGTTTAAGTGGTTTTCTGCCTATTCAATCCGTCTATGCAGATTTTTTATCATTGATGATTACTGGCCTAGTTTCAATAAATCTCATTTTGAAGAAGCTTTAAGATGGTATCAAAATTGTGATGTTACCCTAGGAGGTTAATTATGTTTATAACGGATATAAAAACAAATAATTCGAAAATTATTGCTCCTTGTAATGGACAGTGAAAATAATAAAATTTTATATTACAAGGAGCAAACAATTCGTGAATATTCCGGCTCACTTTGATCCTCGCCGCAACGTAATATTCACAATTCGGTTCTTTAATAATCTATGACAGAGTTTAAAAACCATCCTTATATTTTAAAACCTTGAACAATTTTGTCCATTTCAGCAGCTAGATCATTCAATTGTATCGCCTGTGATGAAAGTTCCTCTAAGCTTGCTAATTGCTCTTGTGTCGCGGCCGATATGTTTTCACTTGAATATTCGTTACTCTGGACAATCTGGTTGTTCTTTTCGATACTATTATCCATATCTCTCATCTTTATGATCAAATCTTGAAGTTGCATGGCATTAGTACTAATCTCATTATCCACAAGAGCACTAGCTTCTTTAATCAATTCAAAATAGTCTTGGCTTTTATTCACAAGGATGTTGCCCTTTCGAATTTGATCAACATTTTCAAACATTTGAATACTCATTTCTGCTAACCTAGTTTCAAAATCTTTTATCATATTTGTAATTTTATTAGAAAAATTTGTTGAGCTTGCAGCAAGCTTTCTGATTTCTTCAGCAACAACCGCAAAGCCTCTACCTGCTTCTCCTGCTCTCGCTGCTTCGATAGATGCATTTAAGGAAAGAAGATTGGTTTGTTCTGCAATATCTGCTATGGCTATTAACATACTATTCATTTCCCATGAACTCTTATTAAGTTGTTCATTGGTATGCAAAGAATTTTCTATTTTATTACTAATTAAATGCATCTGTCCCACAAAATCATTAATGTAAATGGCTCCTTTAACTGCTAACTCGACAGTTTTATTCATACTTACAATAATTTTGTGGTCGTTTTGATCAATTTGTTCAGTGATTTGGTAAACCTTTCTAATACTATCACTATTAGCTTTGGTTTCTTGACTTTGTGTTTTAATTCCATCCACCATAGTTAGGACAGCATCGGAAATATCTTCACTCGCTTTACTATTTTGCTCTGAAATTAATAATAGTTGCGATGAACTCTGATGCACCTGTTGACTGACTTCTTTGATTTTCAACATACTATCTTTAATATTTTCCACCATCTTATTAAATGCAATAGCTAAGTCTTGAATTTCATCTCGTGTCTTAACTTTTAATGATTGAACTGTTAAGTCTCCAGCCGCTACCTTCTCTGCATTCAAACATACTTCCATTAATGGTTTGGAAATATCTTTTGTTATCTTTAGAATAATAGAAAGAGCAAATATAAGCACAGCTCCAAGCATAATGATTGAAATATAAGTTGATTCATTGGATTGTTTTTCAATTTCATCATTTAAAGAGTCAACTTGCTTTAACAAAAAGAAAGTATATTCTTGCATTGAAACAGTGATAAATGCTGCGGCATCCTTGATATCGCTTTTCACAATAATTGCTTCATCGAATTGCCTGCTTTTTTTCAATTCTTCAATTTTAGCAATGCTTTTATGAATTGACGTTAATAGCCTTTCTGAAAATTTCAGTTTACTTAATCCATCTTGATCTGATGTACTTTCTTTTAATCTAACGAGAATTGTCCCGGCAGACTCAGTATAACCCATATAATTTAATTTTTCTGTATCATTTTCTTTCAAAATATACTCAGTTATCTGAGGTTCAATTTGATTAATCAATGAAATCACTTCATAGGTATCACTTATTTGGTTCAAGACAGCGTTATAATCTCTTCTGGTTTGAGAGCTATTATACATTGTAAATAAGTTAGTGATTCCTAAAAATACAATAATCCCTACTACTGTGGCAATAATCTTCTGTCTTACACTAACATTTCCAGATTTAACCTTTGAATGTTTTTTCATTCAAGTTACCCCCATGATCTATATGTGCCACTTACTACTGTATTTCACAATACTTCAGCCTTTTATTATACATCTAAGTGATAAATTCTAACTGCATTTTTATAGAGTATTTTATCTAGATCATCCTGATTTTTTACCAATGATTTATATTTAGCTAGTTCAACCGGAATATTATAAATATTGTCTGAAGAATACATGATTTTATCATAACCTAGCTGGTTAATCATATTCATGACACCTAAAACACCTACCCAACTCGGCTCTAGATATACATTGTCATACTTCTTCGCCAAATAGGTAGCTTGTTGATTATGCATCTCGGAGCCTCCATGTGCCAAAACACAGGTAACATCAGGAAATAATTCTATTGCTTTTGCAATACTTATTGGGTCCGAGAAAGGTACGCCTGCTCCAGTATGGATCATGATTGGAACTTTTAGCTCTTGACAGACCTCCCATACATGCAAAGCATCCTTAGAGGATGGATGTGTAGCATGTCCTATTGGGGTTATTTTAATGCCCACAAACCTCAACTCATTGATACATCTTTTAGCTTCTTTATCATAATCGCCTGGCCTAAAGTGAGGGCATATCGAAGCCATCCCCCAGAATTTTTTTTCTTTGTTCTTGGTTAATTGGTAGATACGGTTATGTATTTCCATTGTGTCACTAACGTATGGTCTTGGTAAATACGGTTGTACGATTCCACCATCTATATGATGTTCCTTATAAGCATTAATCAATTCTTGCTCATTTAGACTCTCATCAAATACAACATCCTCTCCTAAATGTGCATGTATATCAATAATCATAATCTTTCCTCTTTTCAAATGATTTTTGAGTTAATACGTGTTTTGCTTCTAATTTTTGATTTTCTTACTTCCACGTTGATCTGCTCCAATTACCAAGACTATAACAATTAACGCACCTTTGGCTATATTTTGCGCTCCAACCGAAAATCCCATAATTTGCATACAAGTTACAATCAACCCCAAAAACAAACATCCAACTAAGGTACCCGGGACATTTGCTTTCCCTCCTGAGATCAACGTTCCACCAACAACAATGCTTGCAACTGTTTCCAAGGTATAGTCATTACCCATTCCTAAAATTGCACTTCCAACTCTAGCCGAAATTAAAATGCCTGATATTGCAGCTAATATACTGCAGAAAATATATGTCAGCATTTCTACTTTAACAACATTAATACCAGCCAGTCTGGCTGCAGTAATATTCTGACCCATAGCTAGCAAGGATTTGCCATAGGTAGTTCTGTTCATTAAAAACCAGAAGCCTATTCCCACAAGTATAATTAAATAGATCATCAAATAAATACCCATTATCTTTGTTCTTAACAATCCTTTTAAAACTGGGGCTATCGTAAATACAGAAAAATTCTTATTAATAAGTAACGAAGCTGTTGTTAAAATATAGTTCATTGACATAGTTGCAATGATAGCTGGTAATTTTAAATAGATAACTAATACGCTATTTAAGAAACCAACGAGTATGCCAATTGCTAAAACTACCACAATAGCCAAGAATACATTCTTATTTTCACCATTAATAATACTCATTGAAACAAAAGCTGAAAAAGTTAATACACCTGGAATAGAAAGGTCGATTGCCCCCCTTCCTGATGTTACTACCAGCATTTGTCCAAATGCCATTAATGCTAAGAATGAGGCTGTGAAGGCATTCGCCAATATACTTGATACATTTAATCTTGCAGATACTATTCCCATTGCCAGCCATAATAAGAAAGCTCCCAATGCTGCCCATATCCAAATATTCTCTTTACAATACTTTCTAACATCATCAATCATTGTATGTTCTCCTTGCAAAACAATATAATAACATCATAAACCCTAATATTTTCTTAAAAAACGAACCCTGATGATTAGGTAGCAATACTCAATAGCACATTATTAATTGTTCAATTTTATCAGTTGGTCTTTTTTCAATAATCGAAGAGAAAGGATCAAAATCAATATTAAACCTTGTATAGTTGCAGTGTAATCGGTGCTTACTCTCATTAATCCTAGTAATACACTAATCATTGTTAATGAGATACCACCAAAAATTGCTCCGATATGCGTTACAACTCCACCCGAGAAATATCCTCCACCAATAATTACTGCCGCAACTGTAAGCATTGTATAAGTAGCCGAAGCATTTACATCAGATGCTCCTGTAATTGCCGATTGTGCAAATCCACCTAACATAGCAAAAATACCTGCAACTAAATATGTAATAGCATATGCTTTTACTTTTGACCACCCGCTATTTCTCATAGCTAAATCATTATTACCAAATCCTCGTAATACTGTTCCATACTTGGAACGATAGAACACAATAGCAATAATAATGAATATTATTAACAATAACACAACACCTTCAAACAAAGGATTTCTCGGATTAAATATCTTTAGAATAAAATCCGGAACGTGGCCACCTGGAGCATCTTGTATAACATAAGATATTCCTGTCCATACAAATGACATACCTAGCGTTACAATGATGGGTGGTACTTGTCTCAAGCAAATCAATATACCCTGACAACAGTAAGCGAATAAAAGTGTAAGGAGAAAGCCTATTCCCAAAACAGGATTTTGATCTAATAAAGTTGCACACACTACATTGACAAGTCCCATATAAGCACCAACTCCCAAATCAATATGCCCTAACCCAATGACAAAGGTCTGTGCCATTGCAGCAAATAGAAATGGAGTAAAACCAACGGCCAGAAGTTCGAACCCAAATTTCGTCATTACAGATGGTGATAAAATACCACACAATCCATATAAAAAGATCATTGATATCAGTGAAAAGAGATAAAGCCCGGAATTTTTGGTTTTCTTTTTCTCTACAATTTTTTCGGCTTTTTCTTTGTTTTTAAAAGATAAGCTTAATATTGAAGAGTGTACAAGTTCATCATGATTAAGTTCACCTGTTATGGTTCCAGAAGCCATAACCACAAGTTTAGTACAATACTCCAGCTCCGCATCATCCGAGGTTCTCCAAACGATTAGTTTTCCTTTGTCTGCAGCTTCTCGAAAGATTTGGTATAATTCCAGTTTTGTCCCCATATCTACACCCTTTGTAGGGTCATCTAGCAAGATAATATCTGCATCAACCGCCAGTGCCCTGGCAATTAGCACCTTCTGCTGATTACCACCACTTAAACTCGTAATCAAATCGGCTGATGACGTACATTTTGTTTTTAACTGTCCATTCCACTTCTCTACAATTTCTTTTACCGACCCCATCGATAGGATCTTAAACAAATGCCCTTTTGTTATATTGGAAATTATGGTGTTGTCCAATATTGACCACAGTGGGAAGATGCCTTCTTTTTTCCTGTCTCCTGCTACATATGCAACCTTTCCACAAATTTTGAGACCTTTCGTTTTCTTATTTGCTTTATAAAAGATTTCTTGTAGAAGTTCTAACTGCCCATTTCCTTCTAGGCCTGTGACCCCGATAATTTCCCCACCAAACATTTCTTGTTTTATGTTCTTTAGTTCCTTTGTTGAGAACTTATCCATCACAACTGAAACATTCTTATTGAGTTCTGGTGTTTTAAAATCACATTCTGTTAAGTTGGTATTTGCAATGCCATCGCCCATTCTAGCTATCATATTCTCTTCACTTGTCTCATGAATTGGACATTGATATTTATTGCATCCATTTTGCATAATATAGATACTATCAGCTAAAAACATAATTTCATTTAGTCTATGAGAAATATAAATATACGATATACCTTTTTTTACACTCTTTTTAAAATAATCTTGAAGCTGTGAAGTTTGTTCCAGTGGTAATGAGGACGTTGGTTCATCTAATATCATTAGTTTCACTTCTGTATCACTTGTTGCTCTAGCAATTTCTACCATTTGCTGTTGTGCTAAACTTAAGGTTGCAAGAACTGCATTTACATCAATGCCGTGATTAGGGAAAACATTATTCAATGCTTCTAAAGCCATCTCTTTCGCTTGCTTCCGCCAAATTGGTGATTTTACATTAAACCTTTGGTATTGTTCAATATAAAAGTTTTCATATACTGTTAAGTTCTTACATAATGATAACTCTTGATGCACTACACGTATTCCCTTTGTTCTTGCAACAGAGGGGGAATACCTATGTAAGTTAATATCTTCGCCCTCAAATCTAAGACTTCCTTTGTCGCTTGACTCCACACCTGATAATAACTTTGTTAATGTGCTCTTGCCCGCTCCATTTCCGCCTACAAGCGCAAGAATTTCCCCCTTGTATATCGTAATATCTAAATTGTTAACCGCTATTGTTGATCCGTATACTTTTAAAAGATTTTTTGCTTCTAAAAGAACCTCTCTACTATTTTCAGTGCTTTCTCCTAGGTTACCCAGTCTAATCACATCCTTTATTAAATTTTAGAAACGGCATTTCATGATAAATAAATGCCGTTTCTTTAAAACCGGTAATACAATCCAACTATTTTGCTTTATCTATTATATTCTCAATTACATATTCGTTAGTAAAGTTGGGCGAAACAAACGAGCCAGGTTGCAAATCAGCATATTCATTTAAATTTTCATTTGTAATATGAGGTACACTTAACATCATTTCTTGAGGTACATCATAACCATTTAAAACATCAAGAGCTACCCAGAATGCGGCTGCACCACAGCCAGGTGTAGAACCTTGGCTAAGTGTTGAATAACCATTTGCTTTATCTTCTTGTATCCACCAATTTATGTATTCGCCTGTATTATCACCAATAATTACCGGAAGATCTAAACCAGCTTGTTCAAAAGCATTTACAACACCAATTGCATCACCGCCACAATGAGTAATAACCGCATCAATATCTGGCAATGATGGTAATATTTTTATAAGCTCTTCTTGAGTTGTTGTTGCACTTGCCTCACCCCATACCTCGGCTGCAATCTTAATGTTTGGATAATTACCCATAGCTTCTGTAATTCCAGCATAAATGCCCTTATCAGGAGCCGCTCCGGATACACCCCTTACAACCACAACATTTCCTTTTTCTCCAATTTGGCTAGCAACATAATCTGTACTGTCCTTACCAATTTGTTCCCAAGGATAATCCATAGTATAAACACCTTCAAGATCTACAATTGAGTCAAATGCGATTACTTTAATGCCAGCATCTAATGCCTTTTGAATTGTGTTATTAAGCGCCGTTGGAGATGCAGCACAAATACAAATAGCATCTACTCCACTTAAAATAAAACTATTAATCTGAGCAATTTGTGAATTGACTGTACCGTCACCATTCTGAACTTGAAAATCTGAAATATACCCTGCTGCTTTTGCTTCTTCTGCTGCTTTTGAGAATGCATCTACCATTTGCTTTCTCCACGTATTACCAAAATAGGAATTAGACAAACCAATTACATAATCACCTTCAGCCAAAACAGATTCGTTTACTGCTTCAGTATCTGCTGCTTCAGTATCTTCTGCTACAGTACTATCTTTTCCTTCTTCCGTTGTTTTAGTTTCTTGATTTGTTGCCTCTGTTTGACTTTCCGATTTATTAGACGTTTCCTTAGCTGCACCACATCCTGATAATATACTTGCTATCATTGCTACACTTAATAATACACACAATAATTTCTTTTTCATTATTTTCTCCTTTTCCCATAAGAATAATTGATATGCTAAATTAATTACCAGACTTCTTAAATAACAACATAAACTGGATTGCCCCTAAAATTTTTTTCACATTAATTATACTTTTTTATTTTTACTAACCTCCATTCCCCTCAATTTTATCATTATGATATTCCATCCTCTTTTTGCAATACAGTCTTTGCTAATGTCACTGTCTCTGGTAACAGTGGAATTTCAAAATAATCTTATAAATCTATATCCGATGAACTTTAGGATAAATAAATTATTTATAAATTGAAACTTCCAACACATAATAGTTTTTGCTCAAATTCATATTCAGTACTATTTGGCAATATAATAGCATGAATACTTCGGCTTTAATAGATTAAATAGTCCAGATGTGAAACGAAATAAAAGAATACTGCCAAATATTGTGTTTTCAAGGTGTAAAATCAAGATTCATGTTAGAGGTTTCATTTATTAACGACATTAATTGGTTTAGATAAGATGAAAGCTTTCAAATTTTCTACTGCAATATCCATCAATCTCTGCCGAGCTTCTTTGGGTGCCCAAGAAATATGTGGTGTAATGAAACAGTTTTTTGCTTTTAATAAGGGATTATCTCCTTTTATTGGTTCTGAGGACACAACATCTAAACCTGCAGCATACACTTTCCCATTATTTAGGGCATCACATAAGTCTTGTTCGATAATTAACGGACCTCGGGAATTATTTAAGATGATGACGCCATCTTTCATTTTTGAAATAGTTTCTTTATTAATTATTCCTTCTGTACCTGGCAATAGTGGACAGTGTAAAGCAATTACATCTGACTTAGTGAAAAGCTCTTCCAATTCTACATATTTGCAATTTTCACTTTCGAGGTCAAGGTTTTTAAAAGAATCATAGGCCAACACGTTCATTCCAAATGCCTGAGCTAATTTTCCTGTGCTTTGTCCAATACGGCCAAAGCCTATAATTCCAATTGTTTTATTCGCCAACTCGATTAATGGGTAATCCCAAAAGCACCAATCTGCATTTCTCTCCCATCTCCCTGAATGAACCTCATCACTATGATGGCCAATATGGTGGCAGATTTCCAGTAGCATGGCGATTGCAAATTGACTTACTGCAGCTGTTCCATACGTCGGAATATTACATACCAAAATTCCTTTTTCTTTTGCGGCATTGACATCGATTACATTATAACCAGTTGCTAACACGCCAATATATTTAATATTCTTACATGCCTCCAAAGTATCCCTTGAAATGGGTGTCTTATTTACGATAACAACATCCGCATCCGCAATTCTTTCTTTAATTAACTCTTCTGGAGTTCGATCAAAACATATAAACTCACCTAAAGCTTCAAACCCGGCCCAAGACAAATCTCCTGGGTTTTCTGTATACCCATCAAGAACTATAATTTTCATATTATATTACCTTTCTTCGTCAATATGAGACCACTTAACAGGATGGTAATCATATATTAAGCTCGTTCGTAAATACTTATTAAATTTGTGGGTTTTCTGGATGCAGCATTGTTGCAATTACTTTGTCTAATACGTCATCCTGCCAAATCTTCTTCCAATCATCCCTTAAAACCAACTTATTTCCTAACCCAATTGCAACTTTGCATGCATCAGAAACCGGTGTATTTCCTAAGAATCCAAGGAAATTTGCTGATAAGTTATAGATATGGCCTGCCAGGAATGACACAGCCGCTTCTTTAGGAATGCCTCTCCTTTCAGCTTCTGCGACAGTTTCAGCCATGGCAAAAAGACATGTTGCACCCATTAGCTCCACTAATGTAGGTTCTAAAAATGCAATATCTCTGATACCCATGACATGGCTTTTCATTACTGGACTGAACATAATTTCACTTACAGTTCTACATTCTTGAAATTTTGCATCATCTCCCTGTATTTTAGCCATAACAATATCTTGCTTTCCACCCATACCTCCGAAGTAGTCATGACGTGATTCGTAAGTATCCTGATCCATGAAATAGGAAGGGTGGCAAGGATGTGCCACTGCAAACGTGCAATCATCCCTTAAGGCCAATTCTTTTGCAACTGCAGCTGCTGGATCCAGAATAATCAGTCCACTTCCAGGTGTCATTGCCTCTACAACTGATTTGCTTGCTACTTTAATTATTGTGTCCGGTACTGCAAGTACTATGACATCTGATTTTGCTACTGCTTTTTCCATAGGTGTTACATCAAAACCTCTATCTCTAATGCTTGTTATGCCTGCAAGTGATGTTTCAACAAAGTACAGTTCAATTTGATCTGTTACTTTAGAAAGATTATTGCTTGTCCTTGTTCCCATTTTACCACCTGCGCCAATGACAGAAACTACGATTTTATCCATTTTAAATACCTCCATATTCTATTTACAATTTTAAATTTTCAATTACCGTTTTTGCGATATTCTCTGGACTAAACCCATAATAATCAATTAAATCATTTGCAGGTCCCGATTCTCCAAAGCTATTTAATCCAATCCTCTTCACATTAACTGGCCTATTTTCACACGCCAGTTTACTGATAAAACTTCCTAACCCGCCGTTAATATTATGATCTTCCACTGTAACAATTTTGTTAGTCATAGCCATTAAATTTAGTATCTTTGTATTATTTTCACCATTTAAAATATTAACATCACCCACGGTAACTTTTATATTCTCTTTATATAATAAGTCAGCTGCTTCCAATACTTTATTTAATATAAAGCCACTTGCAAGAATTAACGTATCTGTACCGTAATCTTTTAAAACCGTTACCCCATCTGGATTAAAGGGATCTTCTTTGTTATAGATATCTATTTCTCGGCCACTACCTGCTCTTATATATACTGGTCCATCTATCTCTGCAGCTCTTTTTACAGCGTGATACGTCTGTGCACCATCCGCCGGTGTAAAAATTGTGAAGTTGGGAATACTTGATAAAATTCCCAAATCCTCATAAAACTGATGGGTGACACCTTCTCGCTCTCCACCATTTAGACCTGCATTGATGCCAATAAACTTAACATTTAGTTTTGGATATGCCACAAAAGTTCTCATTTGCTCACAAGCTCTCATAGTCATAAATCCTGCATATGTACCAACAAAAGGAATTTGTCCACAGCTTGCTAATCCGGCAGCTACTGCTACTGCATTTTGTTCTGCGATCCCCACTTCGATATAGGCTTCTGGAAATTCCTCCGCAAAATCCGTCGCTCTCATTGCCTTTAATGAATCTGGTGAAATAAACATAATTTTACGGTCAGTTTTTGCCATGTCAGTGATTGCCGCAGCAAATGCTTCTCGTGTTCCATGAAACTTTGTCATTATTTTGCACCCCCTAGTACTTTTACTGCAATTGCATACTGATCATCCGTTGGGACACCTTTATGCCATAAATTATTATTTTCCATAAAGTCTAAACCTTTTCCTTTAATCGTATTGCATATAATAGCACTTGGCATTCCTTTTTTACTTTTAGCTAAAGCAATGGCCTTTTTTATTTCATCAATGTTATGACCATCAATTTCTTGAACATGCCAGTTGAACGCTTCGAATTTTTCTTTTACGTTATTGCTTCCTATCGTATCACTTACAGCACCACCACTTTGCCAATTATTTTTATCTACGAATAAAATAAGATTATCCAGTTTTTTTGATGCTGCAGTATTTGCACCTTCCCAAATGATACCTTCCTGAATTTCTCCATCTCCTACTATTACGAATACATTATAATCCTTTTTATTATATTTTCCCGCAATGGCCATACCGCATGCTATTGATAATCCATTTCCCAAGGAACCTGATGTCATATCAACTCCCTCTGTTTTATTCATTACCGGATGACCTTGGAATTTGCTTCCTAATGCTCTTAACTTATACTCCTTTACTTTTTTCCCAAAATAACCTCTTTCAGAAAGTGCTGCATAATAAATAGGACAAGCATGTCCTTTTGACAAAATGAATCTATCTCTGTCTTCCCATTTTGGATTTTCAGGATCGATATTCATTTCATCAAAATATAACGTTGTAACAATATCTGCAATGCCTAGTGCTGGTCCAGGGTGACCATCCTTGCCTTGATAGATCATTCTAACTGCTTCAAACCTTAAATGACCAGCAATCTCTTTTAATTCCTCATTACCCATCTGTAAACTCTCCTTTAATATTTTATTTGTGTTAATGGTAGGATGTTTAACGTTCTATGTTTAATTATAATCATTTTTACTTTATTGTCAATATGTTCTATAAAAAAAGTCATTAGTTTAAATTTATTATTATATTTGTATAGGTAAAATGATAATCCAAACATATTGTTCAATAATATCATTATATAATTTAAAATTCATTTGACGTTTTACTTTTAATCTGATATATTTCAATCATCAAACTTATTATTTAACATTAGCAAACCATGTGGAGGCGATATATTGAACAAATTATTTGTTGCAAATGAAAAAGAATCTGCAGTAGACACTGTAGTAAATAGAATCAAGCAATTATTACTTGAAAACAAACTTCATCTTGGTGATAAATTACCAAATGAACTAGAAATATCTGAAGGGCTCTGCGTAAGCCGTGGTTCAGTACGAGAAGCAATGAAAATTTTAGCTGCTTTAGGCGTTGTAGAAGTAAAAGTAGGAAATGGAACTTATATTGTTGATAAACCCAAAGATACTTTAATCGATCCTCTATTATTTAGTTTTTTTCTTATAAACCCAGAGTTGACAGAGTTATCAGAGTTTAGAAAATTATTTGAAACTGATATTATCAAGCTGATTATTTCACATTATCATGAAAATGAAAAAGAACGTATGTTAATAAAGGAAAATGTCAATTCTTTAAAAGAATTGCAAATAGCAAAAGCTTCGCCTGATATATTAACTAAAAATGATATGGAATTTCACAGTTTACTAGGCGAAGCCTGTCATAATAGCTTGGCCAAAAAAATCTATTCTTTTGTCATGGTTTTTTTCAAAAATTCTATACTTAATTCACACAAGCATCAGCAAAGTGGTCATATAGCACTTGAATCTCATATTGCTATTTTAAACGCGATTGAAGCACAAGATATAGATCTCATAAAAAATGCGATTGAAGTTTCTGTTGATTATTGGAAAGATTTACAGTTTGACGACAAATAAACATAGACCCTATGCAGACCCTATGAATTACGATATAGAAGAGCTTATTGGTACCTTGTGTATCACAATTTAAATCTTCAACAGGCATAAGGTTCCCAATAATAATTACACCGAACTTAATTCATTTTAAATAAGAGTTGACAACAACTAATATTCATGGTATGATTAACAAGTTGTTTTAGATGTAAGTTTTGATTCACATATTTTTGTAAATCATTATTGAGTTTAATGATTTACAAAAATATGTGATTTTTTATTTTCACCTAAATATTCAAAAATATTATATTAGGAGGTATCTTTCATGAATAAAGGTACAGTAAAATGGTTTAATGCTCAAAAGGGATTTGGATTTATCACAAACAGCGAAAATGGTGAGGATGTATTCGTACATTTCTCTGGAATAGCTTCAGAAGGATTTAAGTCTTTGGATGAAAACCAAAATGTTACTTTTGATATTACTAAAGGTGCACGCGGCTTACAGGCTGTTAATGTAGTTTTAGACTAATATCAATGAACGATCGGGAGGTCGGCTAGCCATTCGTTGGTTAGCCGACCTCTCTTTCTATAGGTAAGTACCATTCGGTATATTGCGGTTCTTTCGATTCACAAGTTTTTAAACAATCGTACTATTTGCTTTTTATAACTCGTCAGATATCCTCATGTAAGAGGCTACTGACGTTTTTTTGTTTATGAAAGTTAGATAATATGTCATTAACGCATAAAATGTATGTCTATAATTTCAAATGATCGGGAATGATTTAATAATTAAAATAAATCTACTATTGAATAATACTTCTGTCTGATTTAGTATATATGTGGTACTTATCTACATATTGGTTTTAATTAGTACTAGAATCTTATTCGTATGAAGGATGTGGCTTATGTCTTATAAGGATTTACATACATTTATTGCAGAACTAGAAAAGCATGGGGAATTAAAGCGAGTGAGCGCTGAGGTGTCTTCTGAGCTTGAGATTACAGAAATAACGGATCGTATATCGAAAGCTCATGGTCCTGCGTTATTTTTTGAGAAGGTAAAGGATTCATCCTATCCTGTGCTGATCAATGCAATGGGTAGTTATCATAGAATGAGCATGGGCCTTGGTGTAAGGGAATTGGACGAGCTTGGCGCTATGATCTCTGAGTACCTGGATTTGAGTAATTATCTATCATTCGGTCGGCTGATCAAAAGCATTCCCCGTCTGTTACGCCTTCTCTATGTTTTTCCTTCCAGATCAAGAAGAAAGGGAAAATGTCAGGAAGTAATTGAACGAGAAGTTGATCTTACTACCCTTCCGGTATTGCAATGCTGGCCGGAGGATGCCGGTAAGTTTGTTACTCTTCCTCTGGTTTATACTAAGGATCTGAAAACCAAACGTCAGAATGTTGGTATGTATCGTATGCAAATTCTTGATAAGACCAGTACTGGAATGCATTGGCATAAACATAAGGACGGTAGTGAAATCTATAAAGGTTATCAGGAACGTAATCAAAAAATGCCGGTATCCGTTGCTCTTGGTTGTGATCCCTCAATTACCTATGCTTCTACTGCTCCGCTCCCCCCGATGATTGATGAGATGATGCTAGCCGGTTGGCTGAGGAAATCCCGGGTCAAAATGGTTAAATGCATTACCAATGACATCTATGTTCCAGGTAATGCAGAAATTATATTAGAGGGCTACGTAGATCCAAACGAAGAACTGGTCCTGGAAGGTCCGTTTGGCGATCATACCGGATATTATTCACTGGCGGATTATTATCCTCGATTTCACGTAACCTGTATTACTCATCGTAAAAATGCAATCTACCCCGCAACTGTCGTTGGTAAACCTCCGATGGAGGATTGTTATATGGCAAAAGCAACGGAACGCATCTTTTTACCCATTCTTCGTATGATCATTCCGGAACTGGTCGATATAAATCTTCCACTGGAAGGAGTATTCCATAATTGTGCTATTGTCTCAATTAAGACGAACTTTCCGGGATCTGCTATAAAGACAATGAATAGTATCTGGGGAATGGGCCAGATGATGTATACGAAATTAATTATAGTCGTAAATGACAGCGTTAATGTTCAGGATTTGTCACAGGTACTGGATGCTGTTCTTTACAATGTAGATTTAAAGAGTAGTCTGTTCATTTCTGAAGGCCCACTGGATGCTCTGGATCATTCCTCCAATCGTGCTTTGTTTGGTAACCGGTTAGGTGTGGACGCAACCAGCCTATGTGAGAGAAATTTAAATAATGAACTTATTCCCTGCTATCATATCCTAACCGTAAATAAGCAACGGCCAGGACACGGCAGAGAAGTGTTGGATGAATACATGATATGCCATCCGGACAAATTCGTTATCGTCGTTGATGATGAAGTCGATCCCCAGGACCTATCCACAGTTATGTGGAAGGTATTTAATAACATTGATGCAAAAAGAGACTTGTTTATCGTAGAGGGTAAGATTGGCATTGACGCTACTAGAAAGTGGCGTGAAGAAGGCTTAACCAGAGATTGGCCAAATGATATTACTATGACACAACAGATGAAGCATCAGGTGGATGAAAGGTGGAACGATTATGATATTGACTAAGCTTATCTATAAAATGAAGGAATATGGGAAGTTAGTGATGTTTTCCCATACCATCTTTTCCTTTAGTTTTGCTCTTCTATCCATGTTGCTTGCAGCGAAAGGTTTGCCAGACATCGCTACCCTATTTTGGATTGTCGTATGCTTTCTGGGTGCAAGAACCGGAGCGAATGCAATTAACCGTGTAATTGATGCCGAGATTGATGCCCGGAATCCCAGGACCTCAGGACGGCAGCTTCCAAAAGGCGAGATCAAAAAGAAAGAAGTAATCATATTTACGGCAATCTGCTTTCTTATTATGTTAATTGGGGCTTATCAGATAAATTTCATCTGTTTTTTGTTATCCCCGGCAGCATTATTTTTAATGATCGTATACTCTTATTGCAAACGTTTTACCTTTTTGTGTCATTTGGTTCTCGGCGTCACTTGCGCCTGTGCACCGGTTGGAGCTTGGCTTGCGGTAACCGGAGAAATAACCTTGATGCCTTTGTTTATGGGAGCAGCTAATTCCTTATGGGTAGCCGGCTTTGATATCATCTACGGCTCCCAGGATTATGAATTTGATAACGCAAATGGTTTACATTCTATTCCGGTTAAATTCGGCGTTAAAAATGCATTACGGATCGCTATGCTGTTTCACATCATCACGGTTTTATGTCTTGTGGTTATCGGCATATTAGCCGCTGAGCTGAGCGTAGTATATATGATTGGGCTTTTTATCATATTCTGCTTATTTTGCATAGAATATCGTCTAGTGTCTCCCACGAATTTAACCAATGTCAATATCGCTTCTTATAGCATTAACCAGTTAATCAGTATTGTTCTGCTGGTCAGTGGATTATTAGATATTCTGATATTTTAACTACTATTTAAAAAATAATATACGTATTAAAACGATCAAAGGAAGGATTTAAAAATGAAAAAAGTATATAACGTAATACCCCTGCTGATTATAATTACCATGTTATTTGTCGGATGTACAGCCAAGGATCCATCACCGGTAGATGATCAATCAAACAATACTGCTTCAACTGATACCAAGAGTGATACGGATAAAGCTGTACTTCGCATCGGCATGATGTCCTCTTATGATGTTATTCCTTATGTTATGATCAATGAACTTGGTCTGGCAGAGAAATATAATCTTGACCTGCAGTTAGAAACATTTACCTCCGCCAAGGACAGAGATGCGGCTTTTCTTGCCGGAGAACTGGACGGAGTTTTAACGGATTACATAGGGGTATGCATTTATCAGAATGCAGATTTTGATGTAAAAATTACAGGAATTACCGATGGTGATTATGTATTGGTAGCCGGTAAGAATAGTGGTATATCAAATATCAATGAAATCAAAGGAAAAAGTATCGCAATATCCCAAAACACCTTAATTGACTACACCTTAGATAATATTCTTGCTGCAAATTCTCTGGAAAGCAGCGCTGTGGTAAAGGAAATCGTTCCTCGTATTCCGGACCGGGTAGAATTACTTCGCAATGAACAAATTGATTTAGGCTTATTACCGGAGCCTTTTGCCTCCATTATCTTAAATGAAGGAGCCGTATATTTGGGTAGTGCTAATGATATCGGCCTTTATCCTGCTATTTCCGCATTTGCCAAACCTGTGCTCGATGATAAGACCGAAGCTGTTAAAAACTTATATAAGGCTTATAATGAAGCGGTGGAATATATTAACAAAACTGATATCGCAAGTTATGAGGATATCGTCATTAAGACGGTCGGATATCCGGTGGAAATGAAGGGCCAGATAACCATGGAACCAATTCGAACCAGTGAACTTCCGCCAAGAGAGGATGTAGAGGCTGCAATAAGCTGGGCAAGCTCAAAAGGCTTATGTAGTGCTGATCTGACTTATGAGCAAATGATTTTTGATGTCTATACAAAATAATACCTGGCGGTGGATGCTACATTCTAAATGCATCCTGCTTGCTGTACATTAGGGAAAGTGATGGGGATTATATGCTTATTATTGATCATTTATCCGTTCAATATAAAACAAAAAATAATATCAGCAAAGTAATTCAAAACCTCTCCTTTAACCTTCAACAGGGTGAAGCATTGGCAATCCTGGGACCATCCGGCTGTGGTAAATCAACCTTATTAAATACGCTGGCAGGGGTTATGACCAGCGAGAGTGGTAAAATAGACTTTATCACAAATAATCAACGACAACCATTAAGTCCCAAGCATCATAGAATCGGACTCATCCCACAAAACTGTGGTTTACTACCCTGGAAAACCGTTCGAGAGAATTGCATGTTGGCGCTAAAAATCCGCAAGGAGCAGGTGAGTGAACTTCAACACGAAATAATCACAAGTATTTATAAAGCCTTGCATATCCTGGACATTCTTGATAAATATCCTCTGGAACTAAGCGGTGGGCAAGTCCAGAGGGCTGCAATAGCAAGAGCCTTTATCCTACAGCCCGATTTATTATTAATGGATGAACCATTTTCTGCATTGGATGAAATCACAAGAGCAGAAGCCAGAGAATTATTCCTGCAGGTATGGAAGCAGCAAAAACCAACTACTATTCTAGTAACACATAGCATTGAGGAAGCTCTCTATTTAGGTAATTTAATCTTTGTTATGGATTCCAATTCCGGTGTGATCAAATACCAAATGTGTAACGCTTACTTTGGCGAATTATATCCGGAGAAAATGGATTATCTTATTACGAAGCAATTATTACGGGAACAATTAATGCCATTGGTTGAAAGGAAGGATACAATTGAATAAATTATTGAAACGATGTATGATATTTACGCAGGGTTTCCTTTCCGTTAATCTCCTTTGGCTGATTGGTTATCTGGTGACCGATACCAAAGTAATTCCCAGTCCATTCTTGATATATAAAAACTTTAGTATCGTGCTTACTGATCATATGTACCTTCATATCCTATATAGCTTGCGAAGAATTGGAGCTGGCCTGGTGCTTTCGCTTCTGATCGGAATACCTATTGGCATTTTAATCGCATACTCAAAGAAAGCAAATTTAATTTTATATCCATTCATTTATTTTAGTTATCCCATACCTAAGACGGCATTATTACCAATCACGATGCTATTATTGGGCATGCGGGATGGCTCCAAAGTGATCATTATGGTTCTTGTTATTGTATTTCAGGTCATCGTATCCGTCCGGGATAGTATCCATAGTATAGATAAGACGATGTATCAGGTCATCCAAAGTACCGGCGCAAGTAAATTACAGATGTTACGTCATGTCACACTGCCAGCCATCCTGCCTCAGTTATTAACCAGCCTCAGAGTATCTCTTGGTACTGCGGTATCCATCCTCTTTTTTGTGGAGGGTTATGGTACAACCTATGGAATGGGTTTTTATATCCTGGATGCCTGGTCAAGAATTAACTATATTGAGATGTATATTGGTATCATTACAATCGCAGTAATCGGATTTTTATTATTTATTTCGATCGATTACCTTGCGGTAAAACTTTGCAAATGGAATAGTTCTATGAATTAATGCTTATATGAGATGTTCCTATCATAGTACAGGTACATTAGTATATTTTATTTAGAGAGGTATTATATGGATCAGCAACTACCTTCCCAACAGAAAAAGCGACTTGTAGTAGGTATGAGCGGCGCCAGCGGTGTAACGCTTGCCATACAACTGCTCAGGATTATGAAGGAGTGTCCGGATTGGGAGACACATCTTGTCATCTCCAAAGGTGCGCAGACAACGATTGCTTTGGAAACAGATTATGCAATGAATCAGGTCGAGCAGCTCGCTACTGCTGTATATGATATCGGGGATCATGGCGGCAATATCGCCAGCGGAACCTTCCATACTGCAGGTATGATTATCATACCTTGCAGCATGAAGACCGTAGCAGGAATTGCCTGCGGTTATTCCGATAATCTGCTTCTTCGGGCTGCAGATGTAACCCTGAAAGAACGCAGGACATTGGTACTCGTTCCAAGAGAGAGCCCCTTAAGTACAATTCACCTTAGAAATATGTTGGCACTGGCAGAGGCAGGAGCTTTCCTGATGCCACCAGTCGCTCCGTATTATAGTGGTGTTAACAGCCTTGAGGAAATGAACCTTCAGATCATCGGAAAGGTTCTTGATAAGTTCGGTATTGAATTAAATGGATTTAAACGTTGGAGGAATTAACGAATATTAATGACATGATGCAAAGGAAAAAAGAATGAATTATTTAATGATTTTTGCTGTAGTATGTGCTTATATCGTAAAAGGGATGTGTGGCTTCGCAAATACACTCGTGTTTAGTACCATATTAAGCTTTCAAGCAAACAATATTAATATTACACCAATTGAATTAATTTTAGGATATCCCTCTAATTTAATTATTGCGTGGAAAGAAAGAAAATCTTTATCTGCAAAAGTATGGCTTCCTCTAACCTGCCTGGTAATCGCAGGCAGTATTCCAGGTACCTTTTTTCTAAAAAACGGAAATACAACGGTGCTCAAAATAATATTTGGCTTTGTAGTTGTAATTATAGGAACCGAAATGCTATTTCGCGAATTTAAAAATAAGAATACAAAGGCATCTCCCTTTATTTTAGGAATCATAGGTTTATTATCCGGATTGCTATGTGGTTTATTTGGAATCGGTGCTTTATTGGCAGCCTACGTAAGCAGAACGACTGATACAAATAGTGCTTTTCGTGGAAATCTTTGCATTGTCTTTCTTATCGAAAATAGTTTTCGCATCATTCTATATTCTTTTATGGGTATTATTACGTTAAAACTTATAAAAACTATCATTTTGTTAGTTCCGTTTATGATAGCAGGACTAGCCATTGGAATATTATTGGCTAAAGTTATGAATGAAAAAATTGTAAAAAAAGTATTTACAACCATGCTTATCTTATCGGGTATTTCACTGATTATTAATAACATCGGTATCATATAAATTTAATCGTCTTTATCGCGTATATTTATTTAGACAGGAGATATTTCTATATGAAATTGCCACAATTTTACACACAACTGGACCGGCATAACAGATATATTTTAAAGTGTTGTTTTTATGTTTTTGCTGTGAATGGTTTATATTCTATGATTTTGGGATCATTATTACCACTGATCAGCAGGGAATATGATCTTAATAATATTGTAAGCGGAGCATTACTCTCGGCACATCAGGTCGGTAATTTAATTGCTGGATTTATCGCCGGAGTGTTGCCGATTTATTTGGGAAGAAAAAAATCAATTATATTTCTAAGTAGTTTCGTAGTTATGGGCTTTTCTATTATGATCATTACCGGTAATCCTGTTCTACTTATTTTGGGGTTTTTATTTACAGGATTAAGCAGAGGCAGTATTTCTAATTTTAATAATACGGTTGTAAACGAGGTGTCAAACAGTAGTTCTGCAGCACTTAATATATTGCATAGCATTTTTGCAGTTGGAGCTTTAAGTTCTCCCTTTTTAGTAATTTTATGTACAAACCTAGATGGTAACAATGGTTGGAAAGTAGCTGCTGGCGTTATCATTTTTCTTGCGCTTATCTCTATGACTCTTTTTACAAGAATGAAACTAAATGACTTAACAAAAAGATTAAATAATAAATCTTATCAATTTTTAAAGTTTAAGCATTTTTGGATCATTACAGGAATCATCTTTTTTTATTTATCAGTAGAATCCTCGGTTAGTGGTTGGATTGTGAAGTATTTTGTTGACTCTGATATTATGACAATTGAGTATGCTCAAATGCTTGCCTCTTTATTATGGGCTGTCATCCTCGCGGGAAGATTAACATGTGCATTGTTAGGGGATAAAGTACCAAAAAAATCATTACTACTTGCAACTAGCATTGGGACAGTCGTTTTTTACTTGTTATTACTATCTACACAAAATATAACCGTCATTACGATCGCTATTATGGGTTTAGGATTTTCCATGGCAGGAGTTTATCCGATCACAATTTCTATATTTGGCAGCACCATCAAGTCATATCCTATGTCGATGGGAGTCCTGCTTTTGTTTGGCGGTATTGGCTCAATTATCATGCCAATGATTATCGGTACATTCTCTTTTCATTGGGGGATATTGGCTGGAATGAGTTCCATCGTATTTGCGATTGTTATGATGATGGGTTTTGTATTTATTAATGTATTCCGAATTAAGGAGTTGTAGTTTGAGGTAAATCATATTGAAAAGTTGCATCGTCTTTCTACAATACTTCATGAAATGAATTAGAAGAAAAGATAACGAGATAGTAAAGATATAGCGTTATACCGTATGGAGGGAGCGTTCTCCATACGGCATAACGCTATATCTAATTTTCCGCTGTAAGTCAATTGGTCTTCTGCTGAAATGAAATTTCATGTTGTCATTGACAATGGAGCCGTTCCTTTAACACATCTGACTCCTATAGATTATTTTCGAAAAATCCTTTTAATGCAACATAATCTAATTCTTCTGTCTCTCCTTCTAGGGTAACTGTTATTTCTTCTCCATGCTTTACCTCAAGCCCCATGATTGCAAATATCTTTTTTGCATTTCCTGATTTGTCCTTTTTATGAATTAAAATAACGCTCTGTAATTTTTCAGCAGCTTTTACTAAAAGTCTTGCTGGCCTTGCATGCAGTCCCTCTTCATCCTTTAAAACATAATTAAATGATTTCATATTGTTTCTCCTGTCTGTCAGCTATCCAAAATTCCTGTAATTAATCAGCCTAATAAATTTAAAATGATACTACTCCTCTGCTTCTGTATCCATTGCTAATTCTTCTTCTGTTGGAGCTTTTTTTATTAGCAAGATGAGTACACAACTTACCGCAGAACCAATCAGTAATGCCAACGTTAAAAGAACCGGTTTGTTACATAATGCAACTACAAAATAACCACCATGTGGAGCTGCCATCGTACACCCAAACAGATAGGAAGCAATTGCTCCCACTGCACCACCTGCCATAAAGCATGGAATATAAAGAAGCGGATTACCGGTTGCAAATGGAATAGCAAATTCAGAGATCATTGCCAACCCCCCTCGTATAATATTTTTTAGATACATAAATGTACCTTGATAACTTAATAAAATTTTGTTCAATAGGCTTAGTTAAACCCATGATATAATTGTCCTAGTGTCAATCAGGTAATAGTTCTTTTCC
>JAQUYQ010000093.1:7137-9086 GCA_028691795.1 Herbinix sp. | reverse complement strand
TGATTTGAATGACTATGACCGAATTATCATTGGTTGTCCGGTGTGGGCTGGGTATCCGGCACCTGCCTTCAATGCCATCGTGGAAAGGTTGCCAGCAGGCAAAGAAGTTGGAATTTTTCTATGCTCATGTGGGGGCGGTACTTCAAAGAGTGAGCAAGGAACCAAAGCGTTGATAGAAAAGAAGGGTTGCATCGTGGTTTCCTATCAAGATGTTCATACCGGTGTGCAGCCTGGAAAGATGAAAGAATAGTTTTTAATATTATTTTATTAGAATACTTATTTTGTACAATTTAAAGGAGGATAACAGCGGATATGAAGAATGTAGTTATTACCGGAAGTACAAGAGGAATCGGATTGGCTATGACAAAGGTTTTTTTACGGGAAGGCTGTAATGTTACGATATCAGGCAGAAGCGCTTCCATTCCTGATACACTTAACAAAGAGCTTCTCAAATACAATGGCAAATATCAATATATTTCGTGTAACGTAAGAAAAAGAAGCGATATCGAGGTTCTCTGGGAAAAGGCTTCCGACCAATGGGGCAGTATTGATATTTGGATTAATAATGCAGGGCAGAATTGCCCGTATGAATTTAGTTATGATACGGCCGCATCCGCTGTTGATGCTGTAATTGATACCAATATAAAAGGTGTTATTTTTGGCTCTCAGGTGGCAGCTAAGAATATGCTGCTCCAAGGAGGTGGGCAAATCTGGAACATGGAGGGCTTAGGCTCTAATGATATGCTTCAGGTAAAAACCATACTTTATGGCACAACAAAACATGCCTTAACCTATTTTACGAGAGGTCTTGCAAAGGAACTTGCTGGTACTCCGGTAAAAGCTGGAAGATTATCGCCGGGAATGATGCTAACCGATTTTATCACAAAGACACCGGAGGGTTATGAATCTCCGGTAATTAAAAATAAAAGCTTTCAATTTGTTTTTAATACTCTGGCTGACAGACCTGAGACCGTTGCTGCATTTTTTGTACCAAACATGTTAAAAAATAAAAAAAATGATGCTCATCTGGTTTGGTTGACTAACGCAAAATCGATAGCTCGATTTATGAAGTCCCCCTTTGTGAAACGAAAGTTGATCTAATGATGCTATTGTAAAAATGGGAACGGAAAACAGCTGCTGTGCAGGTGTTTCCCGTTCCCATTTTTGAGTATTATAGATGAAATTTATCTCGCTTTACGGTCTGATTGCATCGGGTGAGCGAATTGTCTATAAATCACTCACACCAATTCAATGTGATATTTCTCCAGCCAATAGTTGACCTGTAGCAAGTATGCAATCAACTGAGGCCCCGCCATCAACTGTCCATACCAAGGCTTACCGTAATCGGAAGGAGAGGAAAGGAAGGTTCTGATTTTCTTCTCATCCACCAAGGGCCGGATCGGTGCATTCGAGTCGGACAAAATATCTAAAAGCCGGTTGCCTAAGAGCTTCTCGTAATCCGGATGATAAGTCTTGGGATAAGGACTCTTTCTGCGATACAAAATCTCATCAGGAACCAGACCTTTGCCTGCCTCACGAAGTAATCCCTTCACAATACCACCCGGTGACTTCATTTCCCATGGAACATTCCAGATATATTCAATAATTCGATGGTCTGCAAAGGGTACTCTGGCTTCCAGACCGGAATACATACTGCAGCGGTCCATACGGTCAAGTAAGGTTACCATAAACCATTTGATATTAAGGTATGCAATTTCTCTCCTGCGAGCCTCTACTTTTCCTTCTCCTGTTAATCGTGGAGTTTCTGCAATCGATTTTTCATAAGTAGCCTGAACATAACCATCCAGATCAATACTGGAAAGCAAATCATCCGACAACAACAGCTTTCTGGTTTCCAAGGTTCTAGACCACGGGAAGGCATTTGTGGACATAATCTCCTGATTATGGAACCAAGGGTAACCTCCAAAGATCTCATCAGCACATTCTCC
>JAQUYQ010000093.1:0-7037 GCA_028691795.1 Herbinix sp. | reverse complement strand
CGAAGTTCTGCTGTATTATAAAGCTCTCCGTTATAGACAATTGAGTAAGGACAACCAAACTTCTCTCTGGTCATGGGCTGCTGTCCACGACTTAAGTCGATAATAGAAAGTCTTCTATGTGCAAGTCCTGCTTGTTGTGTGAGTAGTTCACCTTCATCATCCGGACCCCGGTGATAAAGAGCCTGCTTCATTTTATCTAAAACCTTATGCCACTTATAATTTTCCTTGGTATAATCGGCCTTGCTGTTACAAAAACCGGCTATTCCACACATATGTCCTCCTTCTCGTGCATATACACGAAAAAACTATATTTAGCTCATAACCTTAATATGCTTCGGATGCCATAAGTCGGTAAATAATATGAAATAAAATATAAGCACCTATATTCATCTCAATCTGCATATAAGACTTATGAATTAATAAAGGGAGCATATCTTTACGAAGCGTCACATACAAGACGGCATTTCGCGGCATAATGAGGTGAGACCGCTTGCATCAGTCTTAGTGAGAATACTCGAATTTGATAAGCTCCCTTGCTTTCGGCTTGAAATATTACAGTATGATATTACATGGGAGTCAGAAGGACAGGCTGCAGTTGTCTTCCCTCTAAAGCTTCTTCAATGGTAGGAATCATTAAATCAAAATGAGCTACCATAGAATTTGGTTTTCCTTTAAAATTATCCTGGCCAAATGGAATAAAATAAAAATTCTTTGTATTAATCAATATTCCTATGTTTTTCAAATTATTGCTTAAAGCATCATTTGTAGATACTGCAATTACTACCGGTTTATTATTCCGGAGTGTCCCTTTGACAGACATTAACACCGTAGAGTCGGTAATTGCGTTGGCCATCTTTGCTAGCGTATTTCCAGTACATGGAGCTACTATAATAATATCCAGCATGCTATTTGGGCCTAGTTTTTCTGCTTCTGTGAAGGTGGTAATTGGTTGGTTTCCTGTTATTTCCTTCGCTTTTTGAATAAAACTGTCTGCGTTCCCGAATCTGGTATCAGTGTTTTGGGAGCGTTCTGAAAAGATAGTATAGACGTTGGCGTTATTTGATACCAGTCGCTCAATCTGAGGAAAAACTTTTTCAAAGGTACAAAAAGATCCGGTTAGGGCTATGCCCACATTTTTTCCTTGAACGGTCATTTAATCACTTCTTTCTTTTATTAACGTGATAATTTCATTTACGAGAATATCAGCGGATGTCTTGGGAGCTACCTTGCCTGGTAGACCCAGGCATAGTTTGGCTTTTAGTTTCTTCTGCATTGCATATTCATAATCAACACCTCCGGGAGCGGAAGCTATATCGATTATTGTTACATTCCGATTTACAAGCTCTAAGCAGCTTTTATCAAGAATAAGGGTTGGAATGGTATTAAATATAAAATCGTAAGAAGGCAGAAGCGGTTTCATATCTGATAAATATATAGTTTGAAATCCTGTGGCATGTGCATATGCAAGTGCTTCTTCAGACCGTGCAGCTACAGTGATTATGGCATCCATTCCTTTTAATTTCCCGGCAAGAACCTTGGCACAGCGGCCGTACCCAAGAACAAGGCATTTACTGCCATGAAGATTCTGATTACTGCTTTGTATTGCTTCCATGATGGTACCTTCCGCTGTAGCAATCGCATTGAGTATGGTTATCTTCTCATTTTTCATAAGATCATAATAAGGAACTCCCTTATTAGTACAAATCCCGACTAGTGCAGAAGGAATCATCCCACCGATAAGGAAATGTTCTTTTGTTAAAAGATTAGCTAGATTGGAGGCAGTAAGTTCTGAAGCACTTGTCGAAGCAACGGATACCAAATCCCTTGTCAAGGGAATCGGTCCAATGAGTAAACTGCATTTATCAAATAATTCATTTAGATTATGCAGTGGAATACAATTTTCATGATGAATGGGCTCAGCAATTCGATAGGTAAAAACGCGATATCCCTTTTGAAGAAAGGCCGATGCCATATATACCTGGCGCTGGTCGCCGCCGAAAATTCCGATGTCTGATGGATGGGACATATACTTCACTCCTTTATGCCACATTATATGAAAACGGATGAAAGTTGTGATTGTATTAACCGTGAAGTATAGATAAGACTTGATTTTTTGTTGATTTTTGATTAGTCAAATCCTTGTAGTTTATTAAAAAATAGAATGATGTCCTACTGAATTTGAGACTTTTATTATTGTATTAGACTTGCATGTATAATAAAAAATTAATTCAATATTAAAAAATTACAGTACATACATTGCTTTATATAGGTGAATTTATAGAAAAAAGTCACTTTGTATCTATTGCTATCAAATAGAAGAATTCGTTGTTCTAAAAGGGGAGAATCTGTAAATCGGAAATTCCTTATTTTAACAAATCGCGGTTGTATTTGCTAAAGTCATATTATATAATTCATTTATTGGAAAAATAAGGGAATAGGAGTTGACTAAAATACAAAATTTTATTGTACTATGGAGGTATCAATGCTTCAAATAAATTTAGAAAATTTTAATAAACTTGATTTTATTAGTAATGAGGCTTATAAGCAGATCAGAACAAACATCCAATTCTGTGGAGATAGTATAAAGGTAATCTGCATTACCAGCAGCCTGCCCAACGAAGGGAAATCCAATGTGTCCTTCAATTTAGCAGTCTCCATTGCAGAATGCGAGTATAAGGTTGTATTTATTGATACAGATCTTCGTCGTTCCATTATTATCGGTCGTTATAAACCGGATCAGGTAGTAGCCGGTTTATCCCATTATCTATCAGGAATAAACAACTTGGATGATATCTTATATGAGACGAATATACCTAATCTGGATATGGTTTTTACTGGAGCTGTTCCACCGAATCCGGCTGAGCTTTTAGGTAGTAATAACTTTGCTGATTTGATAAAAAAACTGCGGGAGGAATATGACTATATCATAATTGATACGCCACCGCTTGGAAGTGTTATAGATGCCGTAGTAGTAGCAGAGCACAGTGACGGCGTAGTATTGGTTATCGAAGCGAATGCAATCAGTTATAAGTTCCTTAGGAGAGTAAAGAAACAGTTGGATCAAGGAAATTGCAAAATTCTAGGTGCGGTACTTAATAAGGTAAATATCAGAAAAGGGCAATATCATTATTATGGTAAGAAGGGTAAACGTTATGACAGTAACTATTATTCTTATAATACATAAATTAAAAACTACAGTAATAAATACATTACTTAAATTACCAAAATCAAAATATTACTAATGAATTACATTCGGTTAAAGGTAAGGAAGTTGATAAGGTTCTTAAAAAGGTGGGTAAAAAAGTGCTGTATTCAAGTAATGGAAAATCCGTAAGTAACAAAATATTATTAAGTAAACGTATTATGCCTCCGGTTCTAACGTTTGGATTATTAATCATTCTTATCGTCTTTATAATTATTGCAAGAGGGTTAGTACATAGAAACTATGAAGAAGCTGGAATTGTGGCGATGTCAAGTAATGTATGGATAATGAATAATTCAGAACTGAATGAAGTAGAAGGTACCGTTTTAACACTATTATATAGTGTTATGAATTTATCGAATCAAGAAGAAGGAAGGGATACTTACAATTCAGTATATTACTGTACTTTAGAAGAATACTTGAGCAGAGATGAAGTAAGTTTATCCGATGTGCACGAGGACGATTTAAAAGAGAAGCTTATTGAATTGCAAGATATTATAAATTACGAGGGTCAAGTTGATTTTTCTAAGATGTCATTGGATAGTAGAAAAATAGCTGTTTATTTATCGGAACAGATTTATAAGATATGCGGTCTTTCCATTGGAATAGATATGGAAGGTAATATAAGCAAGATATCGGATCTGTCAGGGAATATAATCTATAGTAATCTTACTACAAAGGAAGATTCTTTTCATCTCAATGCATTGATTATAACACTGGCATTAATTCTTGTTCTGCTAAGCATATGCATCATAATTGCTAAGAAAAATCAATTATTTAACAAGGAAGTGAATTACGATGGATTTGATGAAGAAAGATTTGCCTAATAAATATCTTCTGTTGATAGATATAAGCAGCATTGTAATATCATTTGTCTTAGCCACTTGGATAAGATTTGGCAAAATTACGATTTCACTCTTCGGTATGGATGTATATGGAATAGCATTTGCAATTATATTATCGGTATATACAGCAATCTATTATTTGTATAATACTTACAGTAATTTCTTCAAGCGGGGTTTCATAGAGGAAATGATAGTTGTTGTGAAGATCAATATATTATTGACAGTAACAATAACGTCAGTATTGTATATATTCCGGGAGGGAGAGGCCTTTTCAAGGTTATTCTTCTTCTGTTTCATCCTATTAAATATGATGATTACTTATATTGCAAGGCAATATTATAAGGTTCTTCTCTTGGCGGTATATAAAAAGAGTACTTCCAGTGCAAAGATTATGATTATTACAACGTTAAATCAGGCCAAGAAGATTTTAGCACGTGTTAGAAACGAAAATAATTGGGAATACCAAATCACATATTTGACGATACTCGATGTTGATATGATAGGGAAAGAAATTGATGGTATTGAAGTCAAAGCAGATAGTAATAACATGTTTGAAATTGCTAAATGCGAGGTGCTGGATGGAGTATTCATTCATATTCCGGGTGACTGTGAAGTTGATTTCAATTTGGAATTTATGATACTGGAATTCCAGAATATGGGCATTACTGTAGATTTAAGTATCAATACCTTCGGACTCAATATTCATGAAAAGGTTGTACGTGATATGAGTGGTTATCATGTTCTTACCTTCAGCTCAAAGCTGTTCGACGAAAGCCAGATGATTCTCAAACGCATCGTAGATTTTATTGGGGGGTTAGTCGGCAGCCTACTTGTAGTTATCCTTATGATAGTGATTGCTCCTGCAATTTTGATTGAATCTCCAGGACCAATTTTATTTTCGCAGGTTAGGATAGGAAAGAATGGCAGGCGCTTTAAAATATATAAATTTCGATCGATGTATCCTGATGCTGAAAAACGTAAGCAGGAACTTATGTCATTTAACGAAATGAATGGGTTAATGTTTAAGATGACGGACGATCCGAGAGTTACCAAAGTGGGTAAATTTCTTAGGAAAACTAGTTTAGACGAATTTCCTCAATTCTTTAATGTCTTAAAGGGTGATATGAGCCTGGTCGGGACACGACCTCCAACCGAATCAGAATTTATTCAATATGAAGGAAGACATAAACGAAGACTGGCTCTTAAGGCTGGTATTACGGGACTGTGGCAGGTCAGTGGAAGAAGCAATATAACTGACTTTGAAGATGTCGTGAAAATGGACTTGGAATACATTGATAATTGGTCCCTTAAGATGGATGTAAAGATATTATTTAAGACAATTGGGGTTGTATTACTCCGTAAAGGGTCAAGGTAAGAATTCGTAACAAAGAACAAAGAAATAGTAATACACAATATTTTGACGTTAAGTCTTGTAAAATAGTGTCCCAGTCATTATAATGAAAAGAAAAATAATGACCGGAGGTAACGTTATGTTTAAAGTAATCCAGACCGATAAGGCCCCGGCAGCAATCGGACCTTATTCCCAGGCATTAATTCATGGTAATCTCTTATTTGCATCAGGGCAGATCCCGATTAACCCGGAGAATGGCCAGATTGTTGAGGGAGATATCAAGATACAGACAACACAGGTAATGAAGAATATTGCAGCTATATTAGAGGCAGCAGGAATTTCTTTTGAAAATGTTATTAAAACTACATGCTTTCTCAAGAGCATGGATGATTTTGCCGCATTTAACGAAGTATATGCAGAGTATTTTGTTGGTAAACCAGCAAGATCCTGTGTGGCTGTGAAAAAGCTCCCCAAAGATGTTCTTTGCGAAGTGGAAATAACTGCAATTGTTGAATAGTCAATGTGAAATAATTAAGATTTAAAAAGGTTCCGGTGTCATTTGATTTTAATGACGCTGGAACCTTTCATAAATTATGTATGATTTGAATGAAATGATGAAATTGTTTAATGTTATAGTGGTGCGTAATTCACTGTTGATATGATTGACAAACGCAAGAGTATATTTTAGAATAAGTCAACGATAACTTAAAAATTAATTAATTTAAATCTTGTTTATGATACATAACATATAGAGGAAGAGGAGTTATTTAATCATGAAAGATATAATTTTTTTGGAACCTGTTTTTAAATCTATGATTTGGGGTGGGAATAAATTAGAAACGGAATTTGGTTATTCTATACCAAGCGATCATACCGGTGAATGCTGGACAATCAGCGCACATAATAATGGAGACTGTCTAATTAAGAATGGGGAGTATAAAGGCAAATCATTAAGTTGGCTATGGAAAAATCATAGAAATGAGTTTGGTAATGTAAAAGGCGAGGTGTTTCCGCTTTTGATAAAGATAATTGATGCAAAAGCAGATCTAAGTATTCAGGTGCATCCAGATGATAATTATGCTAAGGCAAATGAAAAGGGTGCACTTGGCAAAACAGAATGCTGGTACATTTTAGATTGCGAGGAAGATGCCGAAATCGTTATCGGACATAATGCAAAGGATAAGCAAGAGCTTAAAGATATGATTGACGATAACCAATGGCAAAAACTGATTAAGTTAATTCCTATTAAAAGAGGAGATTTCTTTCAGATAGAGCCTGGAACTGTACATGCAATTAAAAAAGGAACGGTGATTCTTGAAACTCAGCAGAACAGTGACATCACCTATCGCCTATATGATTATGGAAGACTTGACAATGGCAAGCTCAGAGAATTACATATTGAGAAAAGCATTGATGTAATTACCTGCCCGCATATAGATAAAGAAGTGGGATTAAATGTTACAAAAAGCGAGAACTTTGATCAAAAGGTACTAATTCATTGTGATTATTACACAGTGCAAAAAATTGATCTTCACGGAGAGCAGGATTTTGTCCAAGATAAAAGCTTCCAGAATGTCAGTGTGATTAGTGGCAGTGGATTGATTGATGGACAGCAGATTAAAAAAGGAGACTGCTTTAT
>JAQUYQ010000092.1 GCA_028691795.1 Herbinix sp. | reverse complement strand
ATAATTAAATATAGCATATATTAAATAGTGAAATCAGTATGTAATTCTTGATAAATATGCTAGATTACACCAAAGGATTTTTCGCATCATACGAAAAATCCTTTGATTAAATATACTCACTTGTTGCTATCCTTTTTAGAATGTAGGACTAAAGGTAAGTCCGGTAGGTGCAGGACTGATGGTTAGAGTTTTATCATCTACCTTTGTGATTGTGAAAGTAAGTGTACCATTTGAAACAGTTACTGAATTATTACCCGTTACTGTAACGGTATAGGTCTTACCATTTAACTTAGAACCCGCACCGCTAAAACTAACTGTTTTAGTAAAGCTGCCAGCAGTTCCTGATACTGTAACTGTCTGTGCATTCGCTCCGGTACCGTAGGTTTTCACAACACCTGTTGTGTTTATAGCCTTCCATACATCTAAATAAAACTGATCATTACCCAAGAAGCGTTTAAGGGCTACAAGTGTATCAGAATCTACTGTATAGGTAACTCCTTTATAGGTAACATTAATCGCTGTTAAATTGGTATAAGACTGAGCTAAGGTATAAGTCATAGATGTAGTTCCACCACCTTGGGTTCCGCCGCCTGTAGTGCCTCCTGTTGTAGGTGTCACTGTAATCGGAGTACCTTTAACCGTCTGTTCTGTCGCTGTATCACCAGATCCTACGGTAATATTAAGTGTAACATCGCCTTTAATATCAGGGATCACTGCCGTCGTAGCAGCCTGCACTTTTGTCTTTTCTGCACCGGGAAGAAGAATAAGCTTGGTCTTAGCTTTACATTCCAGATTAAGTGAAACACTGGATGTAATCGTAATACCAGGAACATCTATAACTACCGGAATATCTTCATCCGAATCACCGGAGATATCAATATCTGCTTCCTTTGCTACAAATAATTCTTCAACAACACCGTTGTTCTCAATTTTTAAGATAGCGCCTGCCTCACTAACCTCAATAGAAACTTTCGCATTGGAGCCAACTACAATTCTGGAATCCGCTGCCAAAATCTTAAGGAAGTTACCGATTGCATTCTCATACCATGAATTTGCTTTAATCTGTTTAATCTCTATCGAAGCAAATTTACCGTAATTTGTTATATCAGAATTTGGAGCTTCCACTACTAATTTCTGATTACTATAATCACCTTTTGCAATGACCAAGTTTACTGGATCCGTGGTCTTAATTGTAATTAAGGCTGCCCCACTTCCAAGTAATTCATCTAACTGGCTCTGATTTGTTACTGTTCCATTTTTGTCAACCACTTTAATGGTTACGCAATCAGTTGCACCACTTAGCGTAGTACCGGTTATTGCAACCGTACCTTCCTTTAAAGCAGTAAACTTTCCATTCTTATCCGGAGCTGCTATTGCAGTATTACTGCTGGTCCAAGTAGTCTTATCCTTGGAAGTAGACGGTACAATCGTTCTATTCAGATTATAACTCTGCCCAACATTTAAAGCTGTAACCTTATTCTTGATCATAAATAATTTAGCAGGTTTTATGATGGTAACCTTACATACTAAATTATATGTTTTATCCGATGTTTTAATCTTACATGTAATTGTAGCGATACCCTGTCTTACACCGGTAACTACACCCCTTTTGTCAACAGTTGCAATCTTCTTATCACTGGTTGACCATACATAAGTAGCTTTCTTTGTCTTGTTTTTAACGTTTAAATTGTACTGGCAGCCTACTAAAATATTACGTGTTGTACGAGTAAGCGTCGGCTTTACTGCCGCATCTGCAAAAACAGGTGATATGATTACTAATGACATGACTACCATAAAAGTAATCGTTAGCTTCGCAATTGCATTCTTCCACATGTGTCTGTTGTCTTTCATTCTTATCCTCTCCTTTAATAATTATTGCGTTCGATTTAAACTATATACTAAGATATGTTAAGCCGTAAAATATATATTATCATTTGTAATCAATAAAATTATATTAAAGGTATTGGTAATAAAAGTCAAGTAAATATTTGTCATTTAATTACAGGAAAAATTGACTACTCCATTAATTTATAACACAAAAATAGCGCAGAAGCTTTAATCTCTGCGCTATTTTTGATTGTTATGAATTATCTTTTATTTTAAAATGTCATGATGAACTGTATTATTTATCGCTCTTTTTCTTTTCACTTCCATAGGTACCATAATACTTGCCATAATATTTGCCATAATACTTACCATAGTACTTGCCGTAATAACCTTTCTTCTCCATCGGAATTTTATTAATTACGGCTCCTAATATCCTGCATTTTGATTTATCCAACTGATCCTTAACGCTTTGCGCAAACCGATAGCTAATCGCATTGGATTCAATAACAAGAATAGCACCATCCGATATCGTTGCTACGATTGCACTGTCAATTACAGATCCAAGCGGGGGTGTATCAATGATGATATAATCATACTCCTCACGCAATTTACATATCATATTACTGAACCGGCTATGATTCAACAGCTCGGCGGGATTAGGGCTATAAGATCCCGAGAAAATGATATCCATATTAGCAATATCCGTCGGATTGAGAACATCTCCTAGTTCCTTTTGACCCGACAAATAATGTGTCAATCCAAACTCAACCTCCCCGACCTTATATCGTCCAATCAATACGGATTTTCTTAAGTCGGCATCTATTAGAACCACCTTCTTGCCAACCTCAGCGAAGGATACTGCAAGATTAAAGGAAACACTTGATTTGTCTTCATTCGGAGTACAACTGGTAAACGTTAACACTTTTATCTCATCACCACAAAATTGAATGTTCGTTCTGAGGGTTTTATAAGATTCATTTGCTCTGTAATCCAGTTCATCACGATTAATAGAAACTACCTTTCCCATCTTACTTACCCTTTCCTTTCTTAGCAAGAGCGCTGTGTTTCTTACGTCTCTTCCTGTCTATCTCCATCTGCTTTACTGCACCGGACTCAATTGGTATAAGACCCAGAGTACTGACGCCAAGATATTTTTCAACATCCTCTGCACCCTTGATGGTATCATCCATTAAATGCAATACGATTATAATACCGGCCGCAAGGAACGCTCCCAACAAACCACCGATAATAGCATTTCTCTTATTATTGGGACTGGAGGGGGTTGGAGATACGAAGCCTTCTTCTACAACTGTAGGCTCTTCTGAATCCATGATTGTAGCAATCTGCTTTCTCGATACATTAGCAAACTCGTCCACAATCTGCTTCGCAAGGTAAGCGTCAGGGTAATTCGCTGTTATCTCTAAGATACGGGTATTGGAAGGGTTTGAAATTGTGATAATGCCGGCCAACTGATCATAGTTCATATCCAGTCCAAGATTATCAATAACCTTAGTCACTACCGGACGGCTTTTAACGAGCACCATATAATCCTGTGTAAATTGTGTACCAAGCTGAATATCTGCCAAGCTGGTTAATGATGTCGATTTACTCAGAATATATAACTGTGCTTTCGAGGTATAAATGGGTGTTATCATAAAGCTGCTGATCAGACCGGCTGCTGATGCAAAAATTAAAGCAGATAAAATTATTATCCACAACCGTGCCCTAATTAGATAAAACAGGTCTATCAGATCAATTTCAATATCTTCATTCGTCTTTTCCATACCAAGCTCCTTTATAAGTAAGTGTTCTCGAGTATATTTATCGGATTATCTAGAAATATTTTATTCACCAACTCTACCTCACATTTTTTATGTAAAGCTTTTGCTGCTGAGTTCATATTGGGAATCCTTACCTTCTCATCGTGGCAATCGCTTCCAACAAAATGAACCAACCCTTGATTTATTAATTTTCTATTTAAAACAGCTTCCGTATTAAAGAGGCCTCCCATCAGACTACTGCTGTTCATCTGAATATAGCAGCCCAATTTGACTAATTCGCTGATTAAATCCTCTCTTTTATGCAGACATAAATACCTTTCAACATGGGCAAGAATTGGAGCATAGCCTGCACGGATAAGTTCTCCCATTCCTCTGAAAACAGTCTCATAGGATTCCCTTACCGCAAATTCCACAAGAACATACTTACTACCTGCCATTGTCAGAGCTTGCTTTGATTTTAACGCGTGTACAATTGATTCTGTATAGAATAGTTCATTACCCAGTAGAAGCTTTAATCCTTTATTTAATTTATCTGCTTCCATTTGTACTTTGTCTCTGATATTCAATAACTGCTCTACCGATGGGTTCTTCTCACCGGCCATAAAATGCGGCGTAGCAATAATTGTCTGAATCCCTTGTTCCAAGGCAATTTGTAACATCCGCAGTGTCTCTTCCATGCTATCAGAACCATCATCAACACCGGGTAATATATGTGCATGGATATCAATATAACCATTTGTATTATTCATATTTATCAATTCCTAACTATTCATAATTCTATTTCTTACAAAGCTCGTTAGGGAGATAAGTAAAGCAGAAATAAGTAATCCAATTCCTCCCAAATACATGAATACCATGATGTCCCATTTCAGATAAGCGGTTAGAAAATTGTTATAATAATCAGGTGTAACATTCACCTTCTCATATTGCTTTGTAACAAGCAGGTAGGCCCCAGCAAGTATCGTCATACAAGAGGAAGCGATAAGTGCATAATTAATATAACGTAATCCCCTGTGTTTATACTTACGCATCTTGATTAAAAAGAAGCATAAGATACCGATTAATATCGTTACTACCGGAATAATCACCTTCATCAAATTCATAAAATGTGTTTTATATTCTATGATGTAATTCACAAATTGCAATTGTATACTGCTCTTATATTCATTCTCAATCTCGGATATCATCGCTTCCACACCCGTGTTGATATCGTCGGTCCGTGTAATCCCCTGCTTCGTCAAATACTGGTCAAAATTCGAAGTCAGATCACTACGGAATTTATCTGTGTTTATCTGAGGCTCTTCGCCGGCAAGCACACCATTCACATAATTCCTGCCACCGACATAAACTCTCTCAATTGTAATAACATTCTCAAGTACTGTAGCAGGAAAGCCTGCCTTTATTACAAGCTCTTCTGCATTCTTGTTCAATGTGTCATATACTTCATTATAATAATTGCTTCTATTTAACTCCTCAATAATACTTCTGTTGCTAAATACACCTAAACTAAAACCGAAGCACACATACAGCGTTATGAAAAGTAAAGTTAGAATTAAAGCAAAGATGCAGCTTATTACTGCCTGCATTCTGGATTTTTTGTGCTTCATCCGTATCCCTCCGGTTACTCTGCGGCTTCTGTCGTATCGGATATCCTGTTACAATAAACAAAGAATCGATTACTTCTATCTCCCGTTACCGCTCCAAAAGGGTAGCAGGTGTATAGGATAAGCTGTTCTTTATCCTGTGTCAAATCATAAGCTGTTGTATCCGATACATCTGCAATATTCGTTCCAACAACCTCATATTCAAAATTACCATAATCCGCAGTAATACTTACCATATCGCCTGCGGCTATACTCTCAAGCGGAGCAAAATAGGTAGTGTCATGTCCGCCAATTAAAATCGGCTTTCCTTCACCTGGCATACCACTGAGTGAATATTGACCCGCTCCATTTTGTAATACATATTCACCATCACCGTAATAAAGTGGTGCTGTCAAAGCTATTCTATCACAGGTAATTGTTCCATATTGCGTGTCTAATTCCGGTATTTGGAACTCGCTCTGATCCAAGGTACCGTTCGCCTTCACAATTGGCTCTGATAAATCCAGATTACTATCACCAGGGTATCCGGGTGCTCCTTTGTCTATTATCATATTACCCTGAGCAATGACGTAGGACGCTATAGGTGCTCCTGCAATATATACCACAATCGACCCTAATACCATAAAAAACAATGACATTTTAATATAAGTTAATATTCTGACTAAGTTTTTATTCATCACTTCGAGCGAAAAATTTGTATTTCGTTGTTACAATAATTCCGGCTAGCATAAGCACTCCCATCGATGTGGCAATCATAATTGTTGTATTAAAGTTAAAGCCTGTTTTCTTAATCACTGTAGTATTGGTTATCTCTGTATTATTATCAGCAGCCGCTGTGTTCTGTGCGGTGGATTCTGTATTCTTCGAAAGCAGTCCATCCATAAATTCTCCCGACGCCGGGTCTGCCTCATTATCAGTTGCAGTTTCACTGTCCTTCGTGTTATTGTTATTACTGCTTCCCGTCTCAGCGTCCTCTTGCGAAGAACTGTTGGTATCCTTACTGTCAGAACTTGAATTTTCAGAACCAGAATTCCCTGAATTATCTGTACTTGGGTTCGTGTCAATTGTAGAATTACCACTCGTACTATTTGTGTCTGAGGCAGTATTTCCCTGATTAGTCTTTCCCTGGACCGGAACTAAATATCCTTCCTGAACACCGGTTTCGATATAATCATTCATTGATTGAAGTACCGCATCCCTTTGGTCTTTGGTCAAATCAATACTATCCTCCGCCAGATAGCCAATCAATTCATTAACATAACTTGAATCAAGCTTATATAATACACCTTGATATTCAAACTGGCCCCGTGCAGCATTAATAACATCCGACTCATACGCATTCAAAGAACCAGCATAAGCTGTTGAAGTTGTAATAAGACTAATCAGTAATACTACCAGTGCAAGAATTGATTTTTTCATGATAATAACCATGCCTTTCATCAAAGCCTGCAAACTTTGGGCCGCAGGCACAAATTTGAGTGTGAAGATACTTTTACTTCACACTACCCTCCCAACAAAAAATTATACACCATATGAAGCAAGAACACTGCAACATAAAGCATATAATCTACAATACATATATTAACAGTTTAAAATATCAAGTTATACTATATCAAAGGATTTTTCGCTGAAAGCGAAAAATCCTTTGTATAATTCATGACAAGATGAATTGGAAAACCAACTCATCTTGTCGCTAATCTATTATCTTATCAGAAGGCTGAAGTCAATGCCACTCTTGCAGGTGCTTAATTAAGTACTACCGTTATATTGTTCGTGCCCTTTGTAATCGTTGCAGTAACATTATCTGATACACTTGTTATAGCCACTGAATTAGCACTGTTCACTGTTACAGTAAATGCTTTACCAACTGATTGTCCGTCAATAAAGGTTACTGTTTTTGTATTACTAGCTGCAGTTGCTGCTATTGTAACATGCTGACCGTCAAAAAGCTTCGTATCGCTTGTAATTGCCGTCCAGTTTTGTGATAAAGTTGTATCACTGTTTACCAAACTCTGTAAGGTAGCAAATGCAGGACAATCTACGGTATAAGTCTTTGTAGCGTATGTAACGCTGATTGATGTCAGATTTGCGTATATACCCGAAGCTGTCTGAGCTGTTTGTGCACTTGATAAAATCAAATCAGTCGATACGGTAATTACAAATGTTGTTTCATCCAAGCTTTTGGTGAATGTGATAGAAACATCATTGGCATTCTTAATCGTTACTGAATTAGTAGAGTAAGTGACCGAATAGCTCTTACCATTAAACTGTCCTCCGGTAATCGTCAATGTCTTAGTACTACCGGCACCGCTTATGTTCACCGTCTGGCTTCCAAACGTTAAATTCAATGTTGGTAATGCATTCCAAAATGAAGTTGTAAAACCATCGGTTAATAATGCCTTAACCGTAGAAAGCAATTCAGAATTAATCGTATGCGTAACACCGGAATACACAAAACTTACTGCGGTTACGTCTGTGATTGCTTTATCAAAGGTAAAGGTTGTTCCGCCGTTTCCACCTGTATTGCCACCGTTTCCACCTGTATTGCCACCGTTTCCGCCAGTTCCGCCGGTTGGTGTCTCAGGAATCGGAGTACCTACAACCTCTTTGACTGTAGCTGTAGTTCCGGATCCTACTGTAACTTTAACCGTAACATTACCTGTTATGGTAGGAATTACAGATTCTGTAGCAGCCTGTACTTTCGTGGCTTCAGCACCTTTGAGAAGAACAAGCTCCATCTTTGCTTTACATTCCAAATTAAGAGGAACGCTTGTTGTAATCTTAATATTAGGAACATTAATAACTACCGGAATATCTTCATCGGAATCACCCGAGATTGCAATATCTGCTTCCTGGATTACATATAAGTCCTCTACAACGCCATTGTTCTCAATCTTAAGGGTAGCACCCTTCTCATTCACTTCAATGGATACTTTTGCATTGGGACTAATAACAATTCTGGAATCTGATGCTAAAATTTTCAGTAAGTTACCAACTGCATTCTCATACCAGGTATTGGATTTAATCTGCTTAATTTCAATTGAAGCAAATTTACCGTTATTGGTAACATCAGAATTCGGTGCATCTACTACTAATTTCTGTTTGCTATAATCACCGGCAGCAATGACAAAGTTCACTGCATCCGTGGTCTTAATTGTAATTAAGGATGCTCCGCTTCCAAGCAAGGCATCTAATTGACTTTGATTTGTTACAGTACCATCTTTGTCAACTACTTTGATGGTTACAGAATCTTTAGCACCACTTAAGGTTGTACCTGTTATTGTAACAGTACCTGTCTTTAAAGCAGTAAACTTACCCTTCTTATCCGGAGAAGCAATTTTAACATCACTGCTGGTCCAAGTTGTCTTATCATTTGATGTAGACGGGGTAAGTGTTCTGTCCAGATTATACTTCTGTCCAAGATTCAAGGCTGTAATCTTATTCTTAATGGAGAATAGTTTGGCCGGCTTTATGATTGTAACCTTACAGGTTAATCTATATGTTTTCACCGGTGTCTTAATCTTACAGGTAATGGTAGCTGCTCCCTGGCTTACACCGGTAACGATACCCTTACTATTAACAGTTGCAATCTTCTTATTGCTGGTTGACCATACATAAGTAGATTTCTTAACCTTGTTATTAATGTTCAAATTGTACTGCTTCCCTACTAAAATATTACGTGTTGTCTTAGTAAGTGTCGGCTGCGTAGCAGCATCTGCAAATACAGGTGATATAACCATAACTGACATGATTACCATAAACGTAATCATCAGCTTTGAAATCACTGTCTTCCACATATGTTTGTTATCTTTCATTCTTATCCTCTCCTTTAGTAAATTATGCACCCCATTAATGTCCTATCCAATTGCTTTAACAGCAGTGAATAATAATTTTTCGGCTTTATTATATGTAGTTAA
>JAQUYQ010000091.1 GCA_028691795.1 Herbinix sp. | reverse complement strand
TATTGTACATTTATACAATTATACAATAATACATTTGATTTTCTTTATGAAATATTCTCTTTCCTTCCATAGTTGAGAACGCTTGTACAATATCTAGATCTCCGAGTAGCAGTACAATGTTGACATTAACTTCTTTTGGTAGTAAAATTTATTTAATTGAAAAATTGAAGTTTATTGTGCCTTTATAATCCATGACAAGTGAACAGACTTGTCAATTCACTTGTTAACAACCAACAATTAATATTGATTTAATTGCTGGTTGTATTATTATGCTGATCGGAGGAATGTAAAATATATTATGCTAAAAATATTAGTTGTAGACGATTCGGTTTTTTCACAAAAAATAACATGTAATTTAATGAAAGGGTATCTTAGTGATGCTGAATTTTTTTTCGCGAATGATGGGCAAGAAGGCTATAATAAATATAAAGAGATTAAGCCGGATTATATATTTGTGGACTTACTAATGCCGATAATAGATGGTAAAGAATTGATTAAATTAATTAAAGAATATGATAATACCGCTAAAATCATTGTAATTTCCGCCGATGTTCAGAAAAACGTAAGAGAAGATTTGGAAAAATGCAACATCATGACCTTTATAAACAAGCCGCTTAATGAAGAAAAAGCGAACATTATATACGATTTGATAAGGGATAGTAAAGATGAATAATGAAAACTTAAGATATGATATATTAAAGGAATTATTTAATATAAGCGTTGGCAAAGCTGCTAGTTTACTTTCTGAGATAATAAACAGAAGGATATTACTAACGGTTCCCAATGTTGAAACTTTTAATTTAAATAACAAAGAGTTTTTATTAGATAATTATCTGCCCAAAGAAATTGATGGTGCTCTAATGGTATCCTCTATTTCTTTTCATGAGAATTTGAAAGGGAAAGCGAATTTAATTTTCCCCGCTCAAAAAATGAGAACTTTTATAAACCTTTGTGTAAATGAAGATAATTCTGAAATGAATTTTACAGATATAGATTTTGATATTATTAAAGAGATAGGTAATATAATATTAAATTCGATTGTAGGCGAGATTGGTAATTATTTAGATCTTAGTTTAGATTATACTTTGCCTGAAGTAAAAGTATATAGTCGACCAAGTTTTAGCAAGAATATAGAAGAAGACAACGAATATACACATCTGTTAATATTATTCATAACATTTGTAATAGATGAAACAGAGATTGAAGGAGTAATTGTTGTTAATCTGACATTAAGCTCTTTAAATGAATTAATGAAAAATATTGATAGGATCGAGAAGAAACTTTATGAATAAAATTCCATATGAAATCTTGAATGAAATTAGTGAGGGCATAATAGTTCTTAATGAAAAATTGGAAATATGTTTTTGGAACTCTTATATGGAGAATATTACAGGTATATACAAAAAAGATATTACCCATCAAAATATTTATAATATACTACCAAATCTTAATACAAATTATTTTAACAAAACCATAAATGATGTAATTACAGATGGACATAAAATGTTTTTCTCAGCTGCTATGCATAAAGACTTAGTTAACATTAGTAAAAATTACAATCTAAATTTAAAAATCAGCAGCTTTGAGGTTAACCAATCCAAACTTTTACTTTTAGAATTTATTGATGTTACAAATCAATACATACAAATCAATCGATTGAAAGATTATGTTCAGGAATTATATCAGGTTAACAAAGAACTAAAAGAAAAAGAAAAAGTCATCCGAAATTTAGCATATTATGACCAGTTAACAGGAGTTGCCAACCGAGCCTTATTCTATGAACTTTCAGAAAAGTTTTTGAGTAATGCGAAAAGAAGTAATTGTCTATTATGTCTGATGTTTATTGATGTGGATAAATTTAAAAAGATAAACGATACCTATGGCCATGAAGCAGGTGATAATGTGCTTATTAAAGTAGCTAATTTATTAACCGAAGTGACACGTGATGAAGATATCGTTGCCAGGTATGGCGGAGATGAATTTCTGATATTGTTACCCTATATGAAAAGTAAAAACTGCGAAAGTATAATATCAAGAATTTTTAATAACAAAAACAAGAAAATAAATTATAATGGTAACGAAATAAATATATCCTTAAGTATTGGCATTAGCTTCTACCCTAATGATGGTGATAATATAGATACGTTAATAAAATCTGCTGATCATGCAATGTATATTGCAAAAAGCAGACAAGGTGAGGATAATTGCTTTTACAGCGCATGAAACCTTCACCTCCAGACCCTCTAACGCACCGTGCAAAAGAGACCGTTTCAAATTTAATGTTTGATATATTTGAGCCTTAATTATTGTAAGTGTTTCAAAAGATGACGTCTAGCAATGTGCCACACTGTAGACAATGGCACTGGCCTCCGCTCCAGTCGGAGCGTCGCAGAATAGCCATCCCTTGCGACCAATGACAAAACTCCTCTTGTTGCTTTGCAAACAGGGCTCTAAGCACGAGCAACTCTTTCTGTTCCGTCATTAACCCACCGGCTTTCTATCACGTTCTTTACTATAGTTTACCATTTCTTGAGCTGTCTTTTCAGTTTATAAAAGCCCTTTTGATAGGGCGATAATCCCTCCCCCATCCATTTCATCAAACAGTACACTGGCAGTTTCAGGACCCCCTGGTCTTATCTGCATATTTTACAAACCAATACTTCTTCCTCATCTGAAATATGTTCCCCTAAATGCTAAATCTTGTTCCACACACCCCCGGAGCCTAGTTCGTAGTTTTGGTAATCAGATCGCATCGCCAAAGCAGAAACAAGCTTAAAAAACGGGAATAGCACTTTTAGATAGTTGAATGGAGTTTTAGAATTTCATATAGAAGATGATGGAAGAAAAGTTATAATTTCATATACTTTTACACGGATTAATTAAAAAAATAGGTATAATTATACATATTTCATATAAATATAATAATGTAATTTCTCAAAATGTGGAATATTGTCCTAATAAATAAAAATTTGTCGCAACAGATTCTGCATTGACATTAATAAGACGTCGGTACTATAATACTATCGTTATTTAACACAAACAATGTAAATTACCAAATTGGATATGTAGATGTTTCTTTCGTAAACTGGGCACCTGAAAGAATCGGAGTATGTGGTGCAACCGGCCAATAATACAGTGTATTATTGGTCGGTTTTTTTTCTTTAAATTTTTAATTTTAAATAATATTACGCCAAAATCCAACCATCGCATGATACTTGGATCCCTTGTGCAAATCGAAAGGAATGAATGTAAAATGAAATCTAATCTTAAGTTATTTATTCTTGTGCTACTACTTTTTTCATGTTTCACAACCGGCTGTTCTAATGCTATGGAGTCTGCATCAAAAACCAATGATAAAATTAGCGTTGGTGTTTTAGTTGGAACCTATGACGATACATGGAGAACGTTGGTACGTAACCAACTCTATCAAATGGCAGAAGAAGAAAATATTGAGATGAGCATCTGGAATTCAGACAGCTCAGAGGACACACAAAGTCAGAACGTTGATTTATTGATTCAAAAAAAGGTTGATGTACTAGTAGTTAATCCGGTTAATTCCTCCTCTTCTGAAAATGTTATTAATAAAGCGAAAAAAGCTGATATTCCGGTAATATTTTTTAATATTGAACCTAGTTCTGAGGTAATTCAATCTTGGGACAAGGCATATTATGTTGGAGCTATTGCCGAGAAATCGGGAACGATGCAAGGGCAAATTTTGGCTGATTATTTTAAAGAAAATCTTCCCGTAGATAATACAATTCGATATGTGATGTTAAAGGGACCAGAAGAATATCAGGATGCAGTACTTAGAAGCAAATACTCCATACAAGCATTGGAAAAGGCAGGATTCCAAGTATCAGAAGTTGCAACAGAAATTGCCGATTGGGACCGAGAGAATGCGAAAGAGAAGATGACAACCATTCTTCAGGACTACGATAGTGAGTTTAACTGCGTATTAGCAAACAACGATGATATGGCTCTTGGAGCTATTGATGCTCTTAAAAGTGCAGGTTATTTTTCAGGAGGCAAGTACATTCCGGTTGTCGGTGTTGATGCAACTAGTAGTGCACAAAGTGCTGTTAAAAATGGCACTCTGCTAGGTACCGTATTAAATGATGCAGCAAACCAATCTACTGCAATCTTTGAGTTGGCTACTTTACTTGCAGAAAATAATACTCCTAACGAAAATAATATTACTTATCCGATCACGGATAAACAATATATATGGATTGATTACAAGAAAGTCACGAAAGAAGATATAACGAGTTCAGCAGAGTAAATTACATGAGGAGGATGAATTATGTTAAGAAATCTTAAGTTAAGTTACAAAATTTTACTGAGCTTTGGTGTTATAATAATATTATTGATGACCACAACAATTCTTTCTTTTTATAATTTTAACCAAATGGACATTGCCATCAATGAAGTCTCAACGGAGATATTACCCCTAGATAATATAATAAGTCAACTCGAAGCAGACATCGTTAAAATTGAAAATGATGTCCGGGGATATATTGCAAGTAGTGGAAATGAAGATTTCCTTGAGAACTATAGTGCCACAATTACTGATATTGCCTCGATGCAAGAACAAATAAAGAAAGAATGCATAACATATCCAGAATTGAAAACCATAATTGAGAAAGAATCCTTTACAAATATAGATATTATTATTACACATCTGAATTCCCAAATTGAGCTAGTATCAAAAGGAAATATAGATATGGCGATAGATCGTTTGACCGACGTGAAAGGCTATATGGATGCCTATATGCACGTTCAGAAAAAAATAGACCAGACGATTAAAGGAATAACTCAGAATTCCTCAGATCATATTACCCTTGCCAGTAATCAGGCTAAAGAGATTATGATTGCTATATTTCTATTTAGTATTCTAGTTAGCATTACAATTGCTTTTGTCCTTTCAAGAAGTATTACGCATCGATTGAAGTTTATCATAAAATCTTTGCATGCAATTTCCGAAGGTAATTTGAAACTGCCTCCCGTAATAAATATTTCCAAAGATGAAATCGGTGAGTTGGGTATCGCAATTAATGCGATGCAGTTATCTATGAAAGAAATGATTTCTGATATTATACGAGAGACGGAAAAAGTAAGTGAAGCATCTTTTTCTACAAATTCTAATATTGAGACACTGAGCAAACATTTAGGAGAAGTATCAATAACGGTAGAAGATTTATCTGCTGGTATGGAAGAGACGGCTGCTTCTACTGAAGAAATCAATGCTATATCCGAGGAAATGGAGCGTGCTATTGATAACCTTTCAGGAAAGGCACTTGATGGTGCAATGGCCGCAGGTAATATTAGCGATAAAGCCACTTCATTAAAGAAAAAAGCCAACACACTTCAAAAAAATGCTGACGATCGCATTGCTTATATTAAGGGAGTATTGTTAGAGTCCTTAAGTAAGACAGAGGAAATTCAAAAGATTACTAATCTTACTGAGGCAATTGTTCAGATATCAAACCAGACAAACCTTTTGGCGTTAAATGCACAAATTGAAGCAAGCAGAGCCGGAGAGGCAGGAAAGGGTTTTACTGTAGTTGCAGATGAAGTACGAAAACTGGCAGAACATTCTCACCTTACGGTAAATGAAATCCAAAAAATTGTAGAAGTTACACTTGAATCAGTAAATATGCTGGTGCTAGCTTCCAAGGAAACACTGAACTATCTTGAAAACGATGTTGTAAATAGTTATAAGGAATCTGTATCCTTAGGTGAAAGTTACGAGGGGGATGCATCCTATGTCAATGATTTTACTACTGATCTGAGTGCAACGTTGCAAGAAGTTCTGGCTTCTATGAAGACAGTTTCTGAATCTATCAATGAGATTTCCTTTTCAAATAATGCAGGAGCACAGGATACAAACAAAATTGTTGGTAGAGTTGGGGACGTGTACCAAAAAGCTAATAGTATAAAAATTGATATGAGTCATATTAAAGATAGTACGGATTATCTAAAAAAACTGGTCACAAAATTTGAGGTATAAATATTCGATTTATCCTTTAGTTAGATAATAAGAGCCGTATGAAAAGTAACTTTCACATACGGTTCTTTAAGATTCAAGTAAATCCTCTTGCTTATTTAAGCCCATTCTTCAAACAATTCATCAGGCCCTCCTGCTTATTATTAATTAAATCAGAAGTAATACTTAGAAAAAGTACCCCAGTTTTCTACCTTGTTAAACTCTGGATTAGATGAAATAAAGAATACGATAATCGGAGCATAATCTAGCTCTTTATGTTTATTGAATAAAAGTCTGTCTCCATAGCGAATTGCTTCAAGCGCTAACGGCAGTTCCCGACGGAACACAAAATTACGTACGACCACCATGCTTTGGCCTGACTCACCATCTACATTTAAATATGCATAATAAAAGTAACTTCCCCCTATATTTACCCATTCACCCAGAACTTCATCTCTCATCGCGGTGATTTTATCATAGGCATAATTCTCTCCTATTGTTAAAAATAGCTCCGCCGTGATATCTGAATGGGTCAATGTATAACGCCTGGGTATGATCGGTTCCGTTGTTGTTACATCATCTCTAAATTCTACCGAAAGCTTTTTAGTATTCAATTTACTCATAGAGGCCGCTCCTATATCTAATTCGACATAAATATAGTATGCGGTAATCTTAAAAAGGTTCTTCTCTGCGTTTATGTTCACTTCTGTTATATTTTATTCCGTTCGTTACTCTTCTCTATGTTCTCTTAATTATATTATTATTCTGTTATATCATCCTCAGTACAACGGTTACCCTTAATTCATCCTCATTACAGTTTGCAAAAATATCCCCATCCATTTTCTTCAACAGTTGGCGGCAGATATAAAGCCCCAGTCCGCTTCCGCTGTTGTTGCCCACATTCGAACCACGCCAGAAGCTTTCAAAAATATGCGGCAACTCATTCTCTGATAAAGTAGAGCCACTATTTGCAACAGTAATTAGGCGGCAATCTTCTTCGTTTGATACCGAAATGGTGATATTCCTGCCATCTCCATACTTGATTGCATTTTCCAAGATATTTTGTAAAACTTCAATTGCCCTATCCATATCACCTTTGATCAGACAGTTACTGTAAGGCTTTATATCATATTCAATTTTTAAAAGGGATAGCTTTTCATGGTAATAGGTATTAATTCTTTCCAATAGGTCGCCTAAGTAAAATTCACTGTTATTTACTTCAAGGCCAAGAAAATCCTCGCTGGAAGCCTTGATAATTTCAGATACAAAACCCTCTATTTCATTTACTTTAGCACTGATGCTTTCTGCTATTTCCATACGCTTTTCATCACTATTGTAAAGGTTTCTTGACAACGCCTTTGCATACAAATTAATTGCGCTGAGTGGTGTTTTAATGTCATGGGAAATTGACAGCACCAACGTCTTTTTCTCCTTTTGCAGGTAAAGCTCCTTTGCCTTTTGTTTTTCCAGATTTTCACGAAGTAAATCCAGTCCCCATACAAATCTACCAAAGAAGCGATTTTTATTCTCCTTCAATCCAACCGTCAAATTACCTTTTGAAAGTTCATAAGGTACATCCTTGATCATATGAAACGGTTTCAGCAGCTTTAATCTTATAAAATTAAGCACCATCAAAACAGCCAAGGCCATAATTCCCATCGCAGCATTCACAGCCCAATAAATTGCTTTATATTCCTCGGTGAGCAGTATTTCATAGTCAAAGCGATAATAGACTCCATCAATATTTTTTATTGTGTAATCACTGCCATCCCCCTCAAAAAATGCTGACTCTTCCGAGGTACTATTTAAAATGGCAATCTTCTTTATACAATTGTACTGCTTTATATCAATACTATCTATTCCGTTTTCCGCGATTTCATTTTGCAGACGGTTAATCTCCACTCGGTAGGTACGACCGCTTTCCTTACCAAACAAGATAGTTAGCGATAGATTTACCCCAATAAAAATAGCTGCCAGCACAAGCACTATCCCTACCATAATACGATTAAAATTTTTCATATATACTCCCATTTAAAACCTAGTAGCAGAAACAGTTTGTATCAGTTATTCCGCCCTGTATCCGTACAAGATAAAGTAATATTAATTCATCTTGAGACAGTAAAGATAAAGTAATATTAATTCATCTTGAGACAGTAAAGATAAATTGAAAGTTCAATTCTCTTGCCATGAATTATTCATATCGATAACCAACGCCCCATACGGTAAGCAGCTTTATTGGATTTTTTGGGTCATCTTCAATTTTCTGTCTAAGCCATTTGACATGAACTGTCAGTGTCTGCGGCTCGCTGAAGCTGTCAAACCCCCAAATTTTATTAAATATCCATTCTTTTTTTAATGTCTTCGATTTATTTTCTATTAACAAAAGAAGCAGGTCAAATTCCTTTGCTGTCAACAATATTTCTTTGTCATTACAAAAGGCAAGCCGGCGCATTTTATCTACTTTTATATTACCGTCTATCAGGATATCACTTTCATATCTTCGTTTGAAAATACCACTTATTTTCGCAAGAAGCAGATCAATATCAAAAGGTTTTTCGATGTAATCATCTGCACCGAGAAGCAGACCGTTTAGTTTGTCCTCTTTTCCAGTTTTTGCACTGACCACAATAATTGGAGTGTTGTTTTCCTGTCTGATTTTTTGACACATCGCAAAGCCATCCATACCGGGAAGCATAATATCAAGTAGAATCAGACGGGCACCCGTCTTTTGAAAATTGACAATTGCCTCTTCACCATTCTCAGCAAGATAAACACTGTAACCTTCTGCCTGCAAAAAATCACAGAGAAGAAGTCCAATTTCCTTATTATCCTCGACAATCAAAATATCAGCCATATTTTTTTCCTTCCCATCCGCCGCAGAGCAACGGTACAAAGACTATAGAAAAAGATACCCCAGTGGCTTTTTCGGTGTGAATTATGTTCTTTATAATTCACACTACCCTTATTACCAACCCATCTCTATAAGCCAATTATTTAAAGCCCGTTCTCGATCCTTCAGCATGTTTTCTTCGCTGTATCTTTCTAAATGATACTCGCCTTTTATATTTCCGTCAACAATATAGATTACTCTGGTACATTTTGCTGCTACCTTTACATCATGTGTAACCAACATAATCGTCGTACCCTCTTCATTAATT
>JAQUYQ010000090.1 GCA_028691795.1 Herbinix sp. | reverse complement strand
AAGACGATCAGGTGGATAGGACAAAGGTGGAAGTGCGGTAACGCATGGAGCTGATTGTTACTAATAGGTCGAGGGCTTGACCTAAAAAGGTTTTACAGTTAATAAATGAGGTAATACTCTTTGGATGAACATTTTCGTGTGTGGTATCAATATTTATTAAAAATCAAGAATAAATAAATGATTTTTAATATATTGGCCTAGTGGCTCAGTTGGTTAGAGCGCCGCCCTGTCACGGCGGAGGTCGAGGGTTCGAGTCCCTTCTGGGTCGTATACGACTAAAATATAGTCGTATGAATATATAATTTATATTCATTCTTTATGAAAAATTATATTACATATTTTACATTGAATTTGATTAGATATTTTGCACATAATAATCCCAAGGGATCTTAGCTCAGCTGGGAGAGCATCTGCCTTACAAGCAGAGGGTCATAGGTTCGAGCCCTATAGGTCCCACTCAATACTTCCAATTGGTATTGAATGTATTATTAAATGTGCCGATGTGGCTCAATTGGCAGAGCAGCTGACTTGTAATCAGCAGGTTATCGGTTCGAGTCCGATCATCGGCTTTTCAACTAAATATAGTTGATTTTTTGGATGGGTTCCCGAGCGGCCAAAGGGGGCAGACTGTAAATCTGTTATCGACGATTTCGAAGGTTCGAATCCTTCCCCATCCATTTGGCTTTAAGCCAATAGTTCACGACAAGAGGAAACAATTTATCTTGTATGCATATGATAAGATCTTTTAGCGGACTAAAATGGTGCCGCGGGGTGGAGCAGTCTGGAAGCTCGTCGGGCTCATAACCCGAAGGTCATAGGTTCAAATCCTATCCCCGCAACTTTGTTTTAATCAAACCAAATAATTTTCGTAAGGTACTGAAGATATTATTCTTCATAAATACGAAATAGACCTTGCCCAGATAGCTCAGTTGGTAGAGCAGAGGACTGAAAATCCTCGTGTCACTGGTTCAATTCCGGTTCTGGGCATTTTGCTTTGAAAAGCATGGGATATTAGCTCAGTTGGTAGAGCACATGACTTTTAATCATGGTGTCCCGGGTTCGAACCCCGGATGTCTCATATAGACCTCGTTAGAGGTCTTTTTTTTTGTGAAAAAAGAACTATATCTTTTATATTGCATATAGAATATGCTATATTAGTGATATTTAACGTTTTTTATAAGATTAGGCATATTAGTTATAGAATGACCGAAGGGAGTATTACCTTGAAGATGGATAAGCTTGATACACTAAAAAAATGGATTTCCAATAGTAATAATGTTGTTTTTTTTGGAGGTGCAGGAGTTTCAACAGAAAGCGGTATTCCCGATTTTCGCAGTACAGCCGGTATATATAATATGAAATATACTTACCCACCAGAGACTATATTAAGTCATAGTTTTTTTATAGAGAACACAAAAGAGTTTTATGAATTTTATAAAGAAAAAATGGTTTATACAAAAGCAATACCAAATATAACTCATAAAAAATTAGCTGAACTGGAAGAGAAAGGCATATTAAAAGGTGTAATAACACAGAATATTGATGGACTTCATCAGAAAGCAGGCAGTAAAAAAGTTATAGAACTTCACGGTTGTGTGTTACGTAATTATTGTGTGAACTGTAATAATTATTATAACTTGGATGATGTTTTAGATGCGGAGGGGATTCCAATCTGTGGCTGTGGTGGTATAATAAAACCAGGCGTGGTTCTTTATGAAGAAGCACTTAATGAGCAGTTGATATCTGAAGCTATTGAAATAATTAGTGAAGCAGAGGTACTTATTATCGGGGGGTCTTCATTAAGTGTTTACCCCGCAGCAGGTTTAATCAGGTATTATAAAGGAAATAAACTTGTATTAATTAATAAAGCTGTTACAACCTATGATAACGAAGCAGATTTATTAATAAATGCAGGGCTAGGAGAAGTATTTTTAAGCCTATAATATGGGATTTCCTAATGATGATGCGAGTGTCATAAGTAGCATTTGCAGAGTATATACTACATCAAAGGTAAAAAAACAAAATAAATAGGTGGATATCTTAGAATTATGGGCTTATAATATGGAAGAGGAAATATATCATATTAAATTAATAATAGTAATAATAAATTATTATTAATGGTTAAGGAATTATTTATTAAATATGTATAATGTAATACAAGTTTAATTAAAAATTTTTGTAGCAAGAATTGTAGTTTACAAGTTAAGATAAAGTATTTAATGTTAGGCTTTTTAAGTTGATTTTACTCACGAGGAGAAACTACATGAATTTTACTTTACCAAAGAACAGAATAGCACCATTAATTATAATTGCTACTATTAGTATAATTGTATCGTTTATATTAGGGTTCTATCAATTAAATAGAATGATTCAGTATAGCTATAAAGTAAAACTGGAAACGTATGATACATTAACGAATGATATCGCGTCACTGTTAAAACAAGAAATTGAGAATAATTACCGATCACTTCAAGTTTCTGCAAATCTGGTAGCAAAGGCAGGGAAATTAGATAAAGAGAACATCGCCGCACTGCTTCCTATTCTCTCGCAAAATAATTCTTATATTGACATTGCAATTGTGGGCAAAGATGGTACAGGCTATAATATGGCCGGTGAGCCCCTGGATGTATCCGATGAATCCTATTATATTACAGCGAAAAGTGGTAAAATAAATACTTCTAATCAAATTACATATACACAGGACAAGGTACCTGTTATTATTTTTGCTGCCCCAATTATAGGTGATGGTACATATAAAGGTGCATTACTTATCAATATAAAAGCCCAGATAACCGATTTGGTACCCTTTCAAAGTCAAATAGAAGAAGGCAGTCTAATTTATGTAATTAATGAAAATAACGATCTTATATCATTTATGAAAGATACAGACATAAAGAATTTTAGTTATAAAGAACTTGTAACGATTGGATACCTTCGAAAGGAAGCGGAAAATACGCTACCGGTTATTAACATAAATGATTTTTATAATCAGGAGGATATCCAGGATAACACCTATATATGGTATGAAAAGCCTTTAGGTATAAATAATTGGTCGGTACTGATCGGAAGATTAGATATCATAAATCCGATTACTAAGGAAGTTCTTCGACTAACAAATATGATGTGGATATTTATATCTGTCAGCATGCTTCTTTTTTTTATTTTGATTATTATAATTCAGAGAAGGTCTAACCGTAAAGTTATAAAAATGCTTTATCTTGATCCCGTTACAGGGGGAGACAACTGGTATAAATTCCGTATTATAGTGAATAAAATTCTATCCGGTAAACAATTTGGTAAGAAGAAATATGCGTTAATTAATTTTGATATTAATCGTTTTAAAATAATTAATGATGCGTATGGGTATCAAAAGGGAGACGAGGTCCTAAAAGAAATATATAACGTTATTAAGAAGTGGGTAAAGCCGGGGGAACCGTTTACAAGGTATGCGGCTGACCAGTTTTATATTTTGCTGTCGTTACAAGAAGAGATCGGGGTAACGGAAAGAATTCTTGAATTAAATCATAGACTTCATCAGCTTCGTTATACAACAACATCAAAAATTTCTTATGGAGTATATAATATTACAGAATGTATGGATTCAATTGATCGTATGGGTGAATTTGCTAGCATTGCAAAAAAAAATAATAAAAGTAATGCGGAAGGAATGATCACTTTCTTTGATGATGCAGCTAGAGCCAGACTTCTCGAAGAAGAGCAAATTGAAAACTCAATGAGTGATGCATTAAAAAATAACGAGTTTCATGTGTATTTACAACCAAAGTACACTGCTAAAGAAGAAAAAATATCGGGTGCTGAGGCGTTGGTACGTTGGTATAACAGCAAAGGGGATATTGTTTCACCAGGATATTTTATTCCTGTGTTTGAGAAGAATGGATTTATTACCCAACTTGACTTTTATATGTTAAAAAAAGTATGCCAATTACTTAGAAGCTGGATTGATAAGGGTTATACACCGTTACCTATTTCAGTTAATATTTCAAGGCTACATTTCGCAAATCATCATTTGGCAGAAATCATCAATGCTATCGTAGATGATTATAAGATTCCACATAATTTAATTGAATTAGAAGTAACAGAAAGCGCATTTTTGCAAGATAAGCAAATGCTCATCGAGGCTGTAATACGTTTACGTAGCAATGGATTTATGGTATCAATGGATGACTTTGGTGCTGGATATTCTTCGTTAAATTCTCTAAAGGATTTACCTTTAGATGTTGTAAAATTAGATGGAGAATTATTCCGTATAACAAACGAGGTGGAAAGAGGACTTACTGTAATTCGCAATACGATAACCATGGCGAAGGATTTACATATGAAGGTTGTTGCAGAGTGTATAGAAACTAGAGAACAGGTAGAATATCTATCCATGGTAGGCTGCGATATAATTCAAGGCTACTATTTTGCGAAACCAATGCCGACGGATCAGTTTGAACAAAAATATTATTTATAAGTCGAATTGACTAAGTAGATAGTTTTTTTATTAAATTATATAAATCTGTGTTTAATTTGCATATTGTAATGATTACATATTTATAGTATATTTATCAGTGAATGTGCATAAAATAAGCAAAGTATGGCAGATTTGTACATAAAGTCGCATTTATGTTCTTTATAAAATGTATTTATTTTCTGTCTTGGGAGATATATAGACAGATACTTTGTACAAGCTTTGTCTGGTTAAGTAATGGACACTAATATACTTTGTGCTATTAAGCATATCATAATAAAGTATAATGGACAGGAGATAGGACCATTTAAAGCATAGTTTTTATAAAAATAGGTTTTATTCAACCTTAGTCCCCTGGTATTTAACAACCATTTAATCTTATTTCCTTAAGGAGGATCTACAATGAGTAATATTGATACCATGTCAGTTAATGCGATAAGAGTATTATCAGCTGATGGAGTACAAAAAGCAAATTCCGGACATCCGGGCCTACCGCTTGGATCTGCTGCAATGGCTTATGAATTATGGGCTAAACATATGAAACATAACCCATTAAACCCAAAATGGGACAATAGGGACCGCTTTATATTATCCGGTGGCCATGGCTCAATGCTGTTATATTCTTTGTTACACTTATTCGGATATGGACTTACCATAGAAGATTTATCAAATTTCCGTCAGGAGAATTCTCTAACACCCGGACACCCTGAATACGGCCACACGGTTGGTATTGAAGCTACTACCGGTCCTTTAGGTGCAGGTATGGCAATGGCAGTAGGTATGGCGATGGGAGAGGCTCACCTTGCAGCAAAATTCAACAAGGATAACTATCCGGTAGTTGACCACTATACATTTGTTCTTGGTGGCGATGGTTGTATGATGGAGGGTATCTCCTCTGAAGCAATGTCTCTTGCAGGAACGCTTGGATTAGGTAAATTAATAGTTTTATATGATAGCAACAAGATCTCTATTGAAGGAAGCACAGATATTACTTTTACTGAAGACGTTAAAAAACGTTTTGAAGCATTCGGTTTCCAGACTTTAGTAGTTGAAGATGGTAATGATCTTGAAGAAATCGCAGCTGCTATTGAAGCAGCTAAGGCAGACCTTTCAAGACCTTCTATGATTACCGTTAATACAAAGATCGGTCACGGAAGTCCAAAAGAAGGCATGGCAAGTGCACACGGCGAACCTCTTGGAGTAGACAATGTAAAAGCATTAAGAGAGAAGTTAGAATGGCCGAGTCAAGAGGATTTCTATGTTCCGGATGAAGTATATGCTAATTATAAAGAACTTGCTAAGGCAGGAGCAATCGCTGAAGAGTCTTGGAATAAGATGTTTGCTGCCTATAGCAAAGATTATCCTGAGTTAAAGGCTTTATGGGATCAATACCATGATGTGAATGCGGCAAAGGATTTATTAGATAATGATGATTTCTGGGCTTTTGCAGACAAGCCTGAGGCTACCAGAAATATTTCCGGTATAATTATTAACAAAATTAAAAATTATCTTCCTAATGTAATTGGTGGATCTGCAGACCTTGCACCTTCCACAAAGACTTACATGAATGATATGGGGGATTTTTCAAAGGATGATTATGCAGGACGCAACCTTCATTTTGGTGTAAGAGAGCTTGCAATGGCGGCTATCGGTAACGGTCTTGCTCTTCATGGTGGACTTAGAGCATATGTATCTACCTTCTTTGTATTCAGTGATTATGTAAAACCGATGGCAAGATTGTCTGCATTAATGGGACTTCCGCTTACCTTTGTACTTACCCATGATAGCATTGGTGTAGGTGAGGATGGACCTACACATGAGCCGATTGAACAGCTTGCTATGTTTCGTTCTATGCCTAATTTTACAGTATTCAGGCCGGCTGATGCAACAGAGTGTATTGCAGCATGGTATTATGCAATATCCTCTACAAAGACTCCTACTGCATTAGTACTGACCCGTCAGAATCTTCCTCAGCTTGCAGGTTCCTCTAAGGAAGCATTGAAGGGTGGTTATGTAATATCTCCTTCTAAGAAGGCAGTTCCGGATGCAATTATTATGGCAAGCGGTTCTGAAGTAGAGCTTGGTGTTAATGCTCAGGCAGAGCTTGAAAAAGAAGGCATTGATGTTCGTGTAGTAAGTATTCCTTCCATGGATTTATTTGAAGCACAATCCGCAGAATATAAAGAAAGCATCCTTCCTAAGAGCGTTAGAGCTAGAGTAGCTGTTGAAGCTGCAACAGATTTTGGATGGGGTAAATATGTAGGACTTGACGGTACAACGGTAACGATGAAGGGCTTTGGAGCTTCCGCACCCGCAGGCGTTCTCTTTAAGAAATTCGGTTTTACTACTGAAAATGTTGTAAAATCAGTAAAGAGCATATTATAATTACCACAAATTATAAATAATATAAATAATTTTGGAAAGAAGTCGCAGAATCATACCTGCGGCTTCTTTTAATGTATAGCTGATATAAAATCGTTTGAAATATTATTGAAGATAATTGATAGCAGTAAGGCATTACATGTAACTTTTTACTCTTTTCTAATACAATTCTAATATCCGCGTATTGAAAAAGAAGGACATAACCGATACAATATTAACATATGCATAGGGAACGAAGGTAAGGAGGTTATTATGGCAAAAATATTAATCGTAGAGGACGAAACGAAAATTGCAAGATTCCTGGAATTGGAATTAAAACATGAGGGATATGAGGTATTGCTAGCAGGGGATGGCAGACTTGGACTGGAAAAAGCTTTAAAGGATAACGTGGATCTGATTATACTCGATATCATGCTGCCAGGGTTAAGCGGTATCGAAGTATGCCGTAGGGTTCGACTGGAATCGCAGGTTCCGATTATTATGCTTACAGCAAAGGATGATGTTACAGATAAGGTAGCTGGACTGGATATGGGGGCAGATGATTATATGACAAAGCCATTTGCCATCGAGGAGTTGCTTGCAAGAATCAGAGTGGCATTAAATCGGAAAAAGCTTACCGTTGATACCAAAGGTGATATATTGCAGATCGGAGGTCTTACTTTAAATATTAAGAGTCATGGTGCCTCATATAATGAGGATGAGCTGGTACTTACAAAAAAGGAATATGAACTTTTGGAATACTTAATCCGTAATAAGAATATTGCGCTGACAAGAGAGCAGCTTTTAAATAATGTATGGGACTATGAGTATTTTGGTGACACCAATGTAGTAGACGTTTATATCAGATACCTAAGACAAAAAATTGATGAAAAGTATGGTATTCACCTTATTTCTACAGTTCGTGGTCTAGGTTATATTATTAAAGATTAAAGACATGATATTACCTGCTAAAGGGAGGAAGGCGATTATTTAATTACGTCGATACCATTATGAAGAAGAAGCTTTTGGAAGCGGTACGAAATATTTTAAGAAAAATAATTCTACCCATCAGGAAAAAGAGGGAGGCATGGCTGAGTAGTTTTCGATTTTCGATGGCGTTTCGAATTTCGATGGCGTATTTAAAATTACTCTTAACCCACGGCTTGTTGTTTATGATTGGTTTTTTCTTGTTATATATGTTTTCAGAAAAGACGAGTTATGACAATATGGCTGGTAATATAACTACTAAAATTATGCAGGAAGGCACAGTGGGTATTGAAAATCCTTATTATTCTCAAGGACTAATGTTGAAATTAACTTATCAGAATAAAGAGATTTATAATGATAATTCATATAGCCCATCTTCCAACAGGGAATTTCATTATGGGATTCATTTTAATAGGAAAAGTAAAAATAATATTTTAATCATTGATCATAAACGTAAGTTTAGCATAAATAATATCGAGTACATTGCAGACTTCCAATATGATATGACTGGGAGCTATCAAAGATTTCTATCATTACTATGGAAAATGGTTCTTTTGTATCTATTTATTGTTTATCTTATAATTCGAAAGGGAAAAAGAAGTGATGTTAAGCTTTTCGAACCACTTCGTATCATGTCGGCTACTGCAAATCGTTTAACCGTTAATAATCTTGATAGCGAACGTCTTAATGTGGAAGGTACTAAAAACGAGCTGAAGGATTTAGCGAATGTTATCAATGCAATGCTTAATCGAATAGATACTTCCTATGAAAGCCAGAAGCAGTTCGTATCGGATGCATCACACGAATTGCGAACCCCAATTGCTGTAATTCAAGGTTATGCAAATCTATTAAACCGCTGGGGTACGACCAATGAAGAGGTGCTTCATGAATCAATCGAAGCGATTCAAAACGAAGCCAGATCCATGCAGGATCTGGTGGAAAAGCTGTTATTCTTATCAAGACATGATAAGAAAACTTTAAAATTAACAAAGAAGCGATTTAATATGCGACCATTGGTAGAGGATATGGTGAAAGAGACAAAATTAGTGGCTGCAAACCGTCGGATAAGCAATCCGATCATGGAAGATGTTATTGTATATGGAGACAAGCAGTCGTTAAAGCAGGCAATTCGAATTTTCATAGAGAATGCAGTAAAATACACCCATGATGGAGATGAAATTATCATCCTTTGCCAAAAGATAAATGAGGATTGCGTAATTACAGTGCAAGATACCGGCATCGGCATGACGAAAAAAGATATTGACCATATATTTGACCGTTTCTACCGATCGGATTATGTTAGAAATCAGAATATCAGTGGTCATGGCTTGGGATTATCTCTTGCAAAATTGATTATATTAGCACACACCGGTAAAATTAAGATTCGATCACAATTTAAGGTGGGAACAAGCTTTATCATTACACTCCCAAA
>JAQUYQ010000089.1 GCA_028691795.1 Herbinix sp. | reverse complement strand
CCTGAGAGACGATCAGGTAGATAGGACAAAGGTGGAAGTGTGGTAACACATGGAGCTGATTGTTACTAATAGGTCGAGGGCTTGACCTAAAAAAGGTTTTTTCAGTAAATAAAGAACTAAAGTTCTTAGAACTAAGGTTCTTGGATGTACATTTTCTTGTGTGGTATTTTGTCAATATGATAAAATCATATATGCAAATAAGGTATTTATTTGTAATATATTCCTCGATAGCTCAATGGTAGAGCACACGGCTGTTAACCGTGGGGTTGTAGGTTCGAGCCCTACTCGGGGAGCTAAATTGAAAATCATCTGATATAATTTATAAGAAATGGATGAAATTACAATTTAAAAAGATATATATTTTGATTGACAAAGATCAATAATATGTGTTATAATAAGAAATGCGGCTCCATGGTCAAGCGGTTAAGACACCGCCCTTTCACGGCGGTAACAGGGGTTCAAATCCCCTTGGAGTCATTTTATTGATAGCCAATTTACCGGTATACCGATATTGCTCAATAGAAATAATAACTTTTAAATTAATTTTTAATATGTTATGCAGTGATGAGTTATTATAGACTGAGCAGCTGAATTATCAGCAGGTTATCGGTTCAAGTCCTAATAACGGTATTTGGACCTTTAGCTCAGTTGGTTAGAGCAACCGGCTCATAACCGGTCGGTCCGGGGTTCAAGTCCCTGAAGGTCCATTAATTAGCATGGCCCAGTGGCTCAGTTGGTTAGAGCGCCGCCCTGTCACGGCGGAGGTCGAGGGTTCGAGTCCCTTCTGGGTCGTATATAATCATGATTTCCTTAAACGGAATATACTTGGTTATAAGCTAGAGTTTGAGTGATGAGAAATCATTTTAAAAATAACTTGAAGACTTCGTATTATTATGTTAATATATTTAACAGTTAAGAAGTAAATGAATAGCCCAGGGATCTTAGCTCAGCTGGGAGAGCATCTGCCTTACAAGCAGAGGGTCATAGGTTCGAGCCCTATAGGTCCCATTTGTGCCGGCGTGGCGGAACTGGCAGACGCACAGGACTTAAAATCCTGCGGGACTAATCTCCCGTACCGGTTCGATTCCGGTCGCCGGCATTATTCTATTATAAGTAGAATAATGCTGTTTTTCTTTTAACAGTATATGGTTTTTATGTGTGCTTAGCTCAGCTGGATAGAGCGTCTGGCTACGGACCAGAAGGTCGGGAGTTCGAATCTTCTAGCACACGTTTGGAGTGCATTATATACATAATTATTGTATATGGTGCACATTTTTTTTGTCAATGATTTATAATTTCAGATACCATTATAATAAGAAACTTGAGATTTCTGCATATACAATAATTGATGTTCAACAGTATAAATAAGTAGCCTTTAAGTAAAGTTAATGAGATTTTAATCCGGCTTACATTTACGCTTGTATATTCATGTGATAGAATGTAGCAAAGGAGGCTGGCAGAAGAATGGATAAGAGAGAGTTTTTAGAGACCTTAAGGCAGTCGCTTAACGGTGAAATTATGCCAGAAGTTATCGAAGAGAATATCAGATATTATGATCAATATATTACTGCAACAACGCTGGAAGAAGAACAGCGAAAGCTAAACGATTTAGGAGATCCACGACTGATTGCAAAAACAATTTTAGAAGCAAATAAGGCATCTATAGGAAAGAGTACGCATACCAATAATCAAGAGCAGGAAAATAGCAGACAAAGTAATCAAACTAAATTTTTACCAAGTCTAAGGTGGTATCATAAGCTCATAACCGTATTTGTAATAATATTTCTTTTGATTATTCTTGTTTTTGTTGGACGAATTATCATTGGATTTTTGTTTGCTTTTGGACTTCCTGTTATGATTATTTTATTATTGGTTGGATTATTTCGACGAAGATAAAAATAAAGATAGTATAAAATGAAAAGACCGCAAGGGGGAGCCTGGTGGTCTTTTCAATGAGGGGAGTATAAATAATTAATAAGGGGTTAAATAATGTGCCTGGATAATTCCAGAGCACTTTTTTATTATAATATATAAATACGATTTATGCAATAATTATATAAAATTAATTTATAAAACGATAGCACCAAAATGACCTCTAAAATCGAATAAAAAGTTGTTTTTAATACGTATAGAAAATAAAAATGGATTGTCTTTCATTAGATGAATATTTCATATTAAAAAGCAGATAATATATGTGCAATAACAAATTTGCAATATAAATTATAACTTATAACAGGAGGCCATCTATGAATAATAATTCAAGAAATGCTAACAACAACCAGACATCTAACGTAAGGAACACAACTGGTACAAGCAATAACACATCAAGAAATGCTAACACAAGCAATGCTAACACAAGCAATAACACATCAAGAAATGCTAACACAAGCAATGCTAACACAAGCAATTATACAACTGGAACAAGCCGCAATGCTACATCGGGAAGCAGATGTGAAGATACAACTTCGAGAGATTCTTCCAGAAATTCAACATCTAGAAGTAATACAAGCAACAGAAGTAGTTTTCGTGATTTAGATGATATGGAAAATAACTATTAATTTCTATTGCAAATAAGTATTATTGTAATGAAGGCTGCCGTAAAAAATTACGACAGCTTTTGTTGTTAGCAATTATTCACTGGCGGAATATGATATATAAGGGGGAAAATATTATTTCTAAAAGGTGGTGACGGATAAGAATGTTTTTTGATACAATCAGAGCAAATGATATTAATAAATATATCGGAAGTCCGGATACAATGATTATTGACTTAAGGGGCGAGCAGGAATATAAGCAAGGTCATATTCCAACAGCTATTAATATTCCCTATGAAGAACTAGAAAATTTGCGTAATAATTTACAATATGGCAAATTATTAATATTTTATTGTGAGCGGGGTAATGTAAGTTTATTGGCTGCAAGGGATTTAATGAAGCTAGGATATAGCATAAAGAGCCTGTATGGTGGAATTCGTACCTATCGGGGCAAATTAGAGCGTAATTGAAGAATTGTTCATTGACGAGTGAAAGAATAACAAGTATAATTTGATCAATATACCAGATTAAGATGTAAGGTACATGCGGAGGTTAGAATGAAGCAATTTGAATATATTTCACCATGCCACTTTGGACTCGAATCTATTTTGAAGAGGGAGCTATCGGACTTGGGATGCGAGATTAGTAAAGTGGAGGATGGTAAGGTTACATTTACCGGTGATTTAAATACATGTGCAAAAGCCAATATGTTTCTTCGGACGACAGAGAGAGTTTTATTAAAGGTAGGAGCTTTTCGTGCCGAAACCTTTGATCAACTTTTTGAAAATACAAAGCAGATTCCATGGGAAGATTACTTGCCAAAAAATGCAAAGTTTTGGGTTGCAAAAGCGAATTCTGTAAATAGTAAACTCTTTAGTCCATCGGATATTCAGTCTATCATGAAAAAGGCAATTGTTGAGAGAATGAAGCTAAAGTATAAGCAGGAATGGTTTGAAGAAAGCGGAGCATCCTATCCAATCAGAGTGACTATCTTAAAAGATGAGGTTACGGTTAGTATAGATACCTCAGGTGAGTCGCTTCATAGGAGAGGATATCGAAAGCTTACAAGTAAGGCACCCATAACAGAAACCCTTGCTGCCGCTCTCATTATGTTAACACCCTGGAATAAGGATCGTATTCTAGTTGATCCGTTCTGCGGAAGTGGAACGATTCCTATCGAAGCAGCAATGATTGGAGCTAAAATAGCTCCCGGAATTAATCGTACATTCTTGGGAGAAACGTGGAAGGAACTTTTTCCGGATACCGTTTGGGAACAGGTAAGGCAGGAAGCAAGTGATATTCAGCAAAAGGATATTGAAATGACTATTCAAGGATATGATATTGACGGAGAAATTATAAAGGCAGCTAGGCAGAATGCTAGATTTGCCGGAGTTGATCAGCATATTCATTTTCAGCAAAAACCAGTCAAAGAGTTAAGCAGTAGTAAGAAATATGGGTTTATCATTACAAACCCTCCCTATGGGGAAAGACTGGAGGATAAGAAGGAACTTCCAGGGTTATATAAAGAAATTGGCAAGGCTTTTCAGTCATTGGATTCCTGGTCTTACTATATTATATCTTCTTATGAGGATGCTCAGAAATATATTGGGAAGCAGGCAGATAAAAACCGGAAGATATATAATGGAATGATGAAGACTTATTATTATCAGTATATGGGTCCGAAACCGCCCAAACAAAATAATTCGAAATTAATAGTTTAGATAATATCTAATAAGAATAATGATCATAATAGAGATGTTGGTTTAAGAATAGAAGAAAGATGCTGCAAGGGTGCAGCGGCACATGCCGGTAGTATCCTTATAGCATCTTTTTTTATCATTTTGTATCTATTATTTCATGAATCCATCCAAGGATATCAGTATAAACTCTTTCTTTATCAATTTCATTTAAAATTTCATGCCGGAAATCTACGTAGAGCTTCATGGAAATATTAGTAAAGCCACATTTTTTTAGAGTGGCAGCATATTTTTGTACTTCCCTGCCATATCCACCAACTGGATCTTTTTCGCCACTTAATAAATAGATCGGTAAATCCTTCCTTGATCGATGTATTAGCTTTTTTTCTGATGCATGCTTTGTTAATTTAATCAGGTCATGGTAAAAGGACGAGGTGCAGATAAATCCGCAATAAGGATCGTTCATATAAGCACCAACAATTGGGTTGCATCTGGTGAGCCAGTCAAATGCAGTACGTGTGCATAATGATGTATATTTATTGTTTCCAAACAGAAGGCTGTTTAAAAAGGGTGATACATGCTTTTGGCCTTTAAATCTTGAAATCAAAGCGGAAAGGAATAGCCCGGATACGGAAAGGAGGTAGGGAGGATTGGCAGTTCCGGATAATATGACACCGTTGTATTTGTCGTAGGATTGAATGATATTTCTGGATATCAGAGATCCCATACTATGGCCAATCAGGAACAACTTATTACAACGGTTATGTTGTGCAATATGCTCACTGACGGTGATTGCATCATTTACCACAAGCAGGTACCCGTTATCTGGACCGAAATAACCTAAATCACTGAGCTTTTTATCGGTTCCATGGCCTCTGTGATCATAGCAGTATACATCAAAGCCCTGGTTAACAAGAAACTCTGCAAAAGATTGATACCGTTTTTGATGCTCGGCCATTCCATGTAGTATCAAAATACTGGACTTAGGGGTAACCGAACAGTAATATTGTGATAATTTTGTGATATAGCCATCTTTTTGTTTGATTGTAATGTAGGTGATTTCGCCCATTTTCCATTAGCTCCTTCTCATAAGGTTGGAAAAAGATATTAGTTAGTTACTATTTAATTATAAAGGGAAAATTATGAAATTGCAAGAAAGACGGAAGACAATTCCATCCATAAATCTACAAAATAAGTGAGAGCTCTCAAAATATTATGTACAATATGTAACTAATATAATATAATTTAAATATTATAGGGTGGATTTTTCTTCATAGAAACAATGTACGTAGGGGGATTGCGAATGGATAAGGTGCTTCTGAAAAAGGCTGCATTTCAAAGTTTTTCTATTATGATAGCAGTGGTTACATCATCTTTTGTGCTGATGCAATATCAGACGGTTACTACTGCAGCCATCACCATAACAAGCAAAAACATATACGGGGTAAATGATATACTGGAAATTCAGGAGAGCTTCGTAGATTATGTAAATACAGCAATTAAAGATACAGGTATTCCGATCGAGTTTTCCCTTCATAAAGTAGTCCAAATGGATAGGGCTCTATTGGAAAAGCTAGGTAGTCCAATCGATCAGGAGGTTTTGACACAATTAAGCAATAACTATATTATAATCAAAAAACCAGAAGCGAGCCAATTATCCATTACTTCTGAAGATCTTTATATCAATAAAAGCATCAAGTTAATGATCTCTGGCGTGGGAGATACAGAAATGTCCAGTGAAAAGATCATTAGAGTTAGGGGAAAAGAAATCTTTTCCGGAACTCCTTCCTATACGGAAAAAAATATGAAAGAGCGGGACAATGAAGGATTAGGGGAGGAGCAACCTGTTAGTACTTATGATAATGATCTCAGCTATCATATTGAAATAACTCACCAGCAAGATAGTCTATCAAACCAATTTAATACACAGATTACGTTGCAGCTTGATAATGTGTATGCATATAAGATTTATGAAGACGAAAACAACTATTATTTAGATCTTAGAAAGCCATCTGAAGTATATGACAGGATACTTGTAATAGATGCGGGTCATGGCGGTAAGGATGGCGGAGCATTATCGAAAGACGGAACTGTATTTGAAAAAAATATTAACCTGGATATCGTATTGAATTTAAAGGAGCTTTTAGATAAGGAAGATATTAAAGTCTATTACACCCGGACAGCAGATGATAAAGTATTTCTAAGGCCTAGAGCGGAATTAGCAAATGCAGTTGACTGCGACTACTTTATCAGTATACATTGCAATGCGAATGATATTACAAGTCCGAACGGGACCGAGATTCTGTATTATGACACGAGTTTTAAAGGGGTAAAGTCTTCTGGATTAGCTTCGATATTTTCAGAGGAAATCGGAAGTGTCATATCCTTAAAAAACCGAGGAAGCATAAAAAAACAGATGGGTGATATTTTTATTATGGACAAATCAAGAGTACCGATGATTTTAATCGAGACAGGTTATATGACTAATAACGCGGACTTGGCATACTTAAGTAATGCGGCGAATAGAAAAGCGGTAGCGCAGGGAATATTTAATGGTATTATGAGGGCTTATGAGGAACTTCCTGTGAACAAGGAATAGGCTTCCTGTGCCCATAGAGAGCAGAATGGAGAATATACATGAGAATTATATTTGCAACATCAAATGAAGGCAAAATGAAGGAGATAAGAGCTATTCTAAAGGACATTGATATAGAACTGTTATCCTTAAAGGATTTAGGGCTAAATCCGGACATTGATGAAAATGGTAATACGTTCGAGGAAAATGCGATTATAAAAGCAAAAACAATAATGGAGCTGACGGGTGAAATTGTACTGGCGGATGACTCCGGAATCGAAGTTGATTACATGAATAAAGCACCCGGAGTCTACTCTGCTAGATTTATGGGAGAGGATACATCCTATACTATCAAGAACCAATTTATTATTGATCAGCTTAAAAGTGCAAAAGAAGAAGAGCGTACAGCGCGGTTTGTCTGTGCGATAGCCTGTGCGTTTACGGATGGTGAAATCATTACGCGTAGAGGAGTCATAGAGGGGCAGATAGCACGTAATATTTGTGGATCACATGGATTTGGATACGACCCGATTTTTTATGTTCCGGAATATCATTGCACTACAGCAGAAATGAGCCCGGACCAAAAGAATGAAATCAGCCATAGAGGAAAGGCATTGAGAGAAATCAAAGAAGTATTGAAAAAGCATTTGTAATGTTACGCATGGGACGAAAAAACATGCGTAAGATAAGATAGAAAGAGCTGCCATGCGACAGCCTGGAGGTTAATATGAAGGTATTGATTGTGAGTGATACCCATGGAAGAGACAATAATCTATTGAAAACCATAGAACGGGTCAGCCCCATTGATTTATTAATTCATCTCGGAGATTACGAAGGAAGAGAAGAATACATTAAATTAATAGCACCCTGTAATTTTGAACTGGTTTCAGGAAATAATGATTTTTTTAATGGACTTCCAAAAGATAAGATAATACAAATAGGCAAGTATACAGTGATGCTGACACATGGGCACCGTTATGGGGTTACTTACAGTACAAGTAATATTATTGAGACAGCGAGAAGGAATAAAGCAGATATTGTAATGTTTGGGCATACTCACGTACCCTTGATTGATCTAAGCGATAGTGTCTGGACCATTAATCCTGGAAGTCTGGCGCTTCCAAGACAGCACGGACGAGTTCCTACTTTTATTATAATGGACATTGATTCTGGCGGAGATGCGCATTTTACCCTGAATTATTATAAGGAGAGCTAATAAAAACGTAAAATATAGGAATGATTTGTTTATAACTGTTAGAAATAGAATTTATTGTTTAAAAAAATACAAAAATTTTAAAAAAAGTTATAAAAACCTGTTGACAAATCTCTGATGCTATTATATAATAATTCTTGCGTCACGGCTGAAACGAGTGAAACCTTGAAAATGCACATGATACTGCAAGGATGGAAATACTGGCAGCAAGGTGTGTGATAAGTAGAGTACCAGGTAGCAATACATGACAGTTGGTTTGTTTCGTGGAATCAAGATGTATATTCGGGGTGTAGCGCAGCTTGGCTAGCGTGCTTGATTTGGGATCAAGAGGTCGCAGGTTCGAATCCTGTCACCCCGACTAATATCAGCAAAGTTATTTCTCATTAGGAATAATTATTTCAGCAGATGTACAAAATAAAATAGTAATCCATATGCGGGTGTAGTTCAATGGTAGAACACTAGCCTTCCAAGCTAGATACGTGGGTTCGATTCCCATCACCCGCTTGATATTTGGGCTTATATAACATGTCTGTGTTATTAATAAGAAAATATCACACCATAATGTGTGCTAGTAGCTCAGTAGGATAGAGCAATGGCCTTCTAAGCCATGTGTCGGGGGTTCGAATCCCTTCTGGCACATTTTTCATCTAAGAGATTAGTTGAAAATGACTATGGTGGGTATAGCGCAGTTGGTTAGCGCGCCAGATTGTGGCTCTGGAGGCCAAGGGTTCGAATCCCTTTATCCACCCTATACTAACTAAAAGAAAAGTCTGAAAAGACTTTTCTTCCTATTTAAAACCATTGGGCTATCGCCAAGCGGTAAGGCACAGGACTTTGACTCCTGCATTACGGTGGTTCAAATCCACCTAGCCCAGTCAGGATTATAAATTCATTTATTAAGTTGTATTATAATCCTTTATAGATACAGAAGAGAATCGGGATCATCCGGTTCGGCGGTGAAATTTAACAAGATGAGTACATGTCCTTAAATGAACTACTATGTTTCAGCGTCGTTACATACTTTTGTATTTATGCTGAAAATATAATAAATCATTGTGGGATATTAGCTCAGTCGGTAGAGCACATGACTTTTAATCATGGTGTCCCGGGTTCGAATCCCGGATGTCTCATTTTACTCCAAGTTTGAAGTAAAAAATATGCGGATGTGGCGGAACTGGCAGACGCGCTAGACTTAGGATCTAGTGGGAGACCGTGCAGGTTCAATTCCTGTCATCCGCAGTCATGAAACAAAAAAACATCACAGAAGTGATGTTTTTTTGCATATTCTAATATAAGCTTTAAGAAGTGAAAGCTTCCATCGGTTGTCAAGTGTTGTGGTATGATTTATAAACCATTTATAAACGCCATTTATAAACGTTGTAATTATATAATATGATTTAAGCGTCAAAAGGTAGTAACCTTTTCACCTATTGTACCTTGAAAACTTAACACATTTTTGTAGTCTAAAATGCTCATTTTTGCTATAATAAGTACATGAACTAAGGGAGGTACTTATCA
>JAQUYQ010000006.1:21137-44515 GCA_028691795.1 Herbinix sp. | reverse complement strand
ATATTGCAAGTAAGAATATCCCTAGTTTCTTCATATTTTCTCCTTTAATATTTTTCTGTTACAGACAGTCACCCTATCTAATCATTATAGTTACAGGATAATCTTATAATATGAATAAGTTATTCGCTATACTTAAAACGCTTCCAAAAAAAGCAAATATTTGAAAGTATTCAATATTTAGGCATAGCGCCCTGCCCACTCATCGTCCTTGGTGTAGTACGTAAGAAATATAACGGGACTGTTTTATTCAAGTATTGACCTTCCATATTGGTATAAATGCGTATTAATTTTGGATATCTATGTAACATAACAATTTTGAAGCATATGATATAGAGGGATTAAATTCACTGTATTACATTTTTGTCAATATTATTGTTAAAGTAGGAAGTGGAGAAATGATTCATAACAATCGTTACGATTATAACAGCCGACTTCAAAGAACAAGAAGATATAATCATCCTTTTAATTCTTATGCACAAACAAATGACAGCATAAAAGCAGTTAGCTCCGACAATCAAAGCAGACTATCAGAGATCGATTTCAATGATTTATATGAGTATGCTTTGGAAAACGATCCCAAACTAATCCAGATGATCGGTGGGAACAAAGATGAATTTATTAAGACCTTTGAAGTATATCTGGATCATTTGCCCGAAGAACATATCGATGCCTTAAAGTTTTTTAATAAGCAACTTGACTGGAGCACCACTGTCCTAACCCAGGTGCAACAAGAGCAGGTAAAATTAGATCAAGTAATTGAGCAGTTAAAAAACAGACCGGCAAATGCACGTCAGGATGCGTATAATCAAATACTGGAGGATTACCAGGCAACAAACAATCTGCAATATGGAATAACTCTTAATCTTGAGAACAAGAAAAATACTGATTTTGTAAAAGACTATCTGAAAGAAGCCAAAAACTTTACAAAACTGGCTGCCTTGTTCTTACCTCTTGGTATTGGAGCTATCAAAGCGGCAGGCTTACTTACAATAACTTCTACAACCATTTTAGGCGCTTTAGCGACGCCGCTTGTTTTATTTGGATTTGGTTATTTGCTATATTATCTGAATAATGTCGGTGACAAATTAGAGAAAAAAATAGCAGATACGGAAAATAAAGTAAGTACAATTGAGCAAAAAAATATTGAACAGAAAGCTATATTGGATCAATTGTATCAGTCTGACGCTACTCTACCAGCACCAATAACACCTGTGCCTAAGATCCCGGTCATTCCTGAGGAACCAGCCAAACCGATAACTCCTGGTTTGCCGAAAACGGTCATTGCTTCCACAACCGTAACCGGCAACTATCCTTCCGAAAGTTCCTTTTTCGTTTATTTTAGCTTCGTAATCTATCTGGATCTCTATAATAATGGTATCATTCAGGATAGCCTAAAAGTAAGCTTCTTTAATATTAATAACTGGAAACAGTTTTCATTAACCATTAAGCTGGGTCCCATTGAGATCAAACCCTCCGACCCCGGCTACAGCAGAGTATATATCGCTTCCAGCTTTTCCTGGGAGGGAATCCATATCTATGACAGACCTAGCTCTGGAGAATTAAAAAATCTCAGAAGTACGATACGGTATAAAGATAGTGATCTGAATGAAGGGGCAGAGGTAAGATTAGCACATGAGACCTTTCAATATACAATTCCTTAATAGAAAGTCTTTTCTTAACAATAAACCTTCCTATGCCATGCTTGGGTATAAGAAAGTTTTTATACAAATCCATATGACATTTATTACTTCATTTCAACAAGTTCCTTAAGCACAGAACTGCGACTGCTGATATCATCCATCGAAGCCTTAATAAAGGATATCTTGGAATCATGATTTTCAATGATGGATAAGATCTCCTGCATTGATGTCGAGTTTATAATCAAACAGAAATTCCATTAATACCTGTAATGATATTTTCTCCATAAGTGATTTAGACATAAAAATAACCTCCATACATTTCCGACAGTGACGGTGTACAGAGGTTCTAGTAGTATATGTTTTTACAGTTTTCAAAATGTCCAGTACTTCATCACTTGGCTATAAATCGTTGTTAAATCACTTTGTAAATCATTGATAAATCGCTTCAAATACCGATAAAAAAAGGCTTTGACTGTCCTAACTTACTCACTCCAGTTATGATACACTTCCTGCACATCATCATCCTTTAAGGCAGTAAATTACACAGTCATATCAGTAAATCCATTAAAATCAAGTAAAATCAGCAGAAAATCAAAAGTAAAATATCAGTTCTTATTCACATTTTTTGAACTCTGAATATCATCAAACAACAGAATTTTTAAGTCATACTTAGTGTCAGTTTGTATTATATGAAATTAATTAGGCAAAATTGTGTCAGTATTAATTTTATACAGCATACTTCCAGAGATATCTACAGAGGTACTATCTCTTGCAATCTCTGTTATTTTTAGTTTCGTTTATGACGTAATACTCATAGGTAAACACTTCAATAAGACGTATAAAAAATAGGAAGTCTATAGTTTATTATTACTGCAAACTTCCTATCGATATTCCTATAATAATTATGTTTTATTCATAATCAAAAGCAAAGCAAGCGTCAATAGCTATTTCCTTAAAACCACCGTTTATTTAATTCCCAAAATATGGTACGATGTCCTTGATAAATATATAAAGGGTGGTCTATAATGTTTTCAACCGTTTATTTCTTTGGGGTTTTATCTGGGTTGATTGAACTGTTATTTTACATTCTGGGAATTCTCTGTTTTATAAAATACCTAAAGGAGAAATAGCAAAGTATACATGAAATCTTTCTACATAAGGACAAAAAAAGAACAGGAGTATTACAGCGAATATACTGTAGCACTCCTGTTGATTTTCATTAATCTTATCGTAAGATACTGCCCTAGTTTTTCTAAAATATGCCAGTGGCATAAAGAGAACCACAGGAATTAATCCCATGACTTCATAAATATAATATGCGATGAGACAAATTTTATATATTGCATGGCGGAAAGGGAAAGAGGGCAAAAATGGGAATGTAATTTCCCCCTTTACCCTCTCGAAGCAAATATGTTACCATATGTACTATAAAATTAGCCTGCTGTTAAAATTTCTTTATCACTATTAACTTAGTATTCAACATTTTTGCAACGCAATTTGATGGGCACTCTTATTACTAGTGAATTTCATTGTTGAACTTAAACTACGAGAGTGATGAACAGTTAATATCTTATTATTATTTCGTCAAGAAAAGGAACAAGTTCTCCAGCTTCCTGTGCAAGATACATTGTATTTACAGCGATCTCTTGCATACCGTCATAGTCACCCAGTGCATAGTCATAAATATCATGGAGAGTAAATACATTAGCTTCTTTTTTCCAATAAAAGTTATGAATACCATAATACAAATCTTTTTGAATAGTTGTCCCCGTATTCGTAAATTCACCGGTTCCATGCCAATCTGAACTTAACATTATTTGACCATATAGCGGAGAACTAAGTACTCTTGTCCCAAAATAAGGATGATATATAGCCCCATTTGTGGTGTTTTCATCCATATGAGCTAAAAGTTCTGCTGATAGTAAATAACCATTATTAGCAAACCAAGTAATTACAGCCGCAATTGCTACAGAGTAAATGGGATTACTACTTGAAGAGGCAACATCACTTGTATAATATGAATTATTAGTATCATTTTTATAATTTTTATATACTGTTAACAAATTATTTGTGGTATCAATTAGGCTCTGTAACTTAGATGTATCCTCTGTGTTGGTGGCTTTTTTCTTTTCCTTTTCAAGTAATGATATGAAATCTCCTAATCCTTTTTCAACACTGCTCCCATGATTATTTAAATCTTGCTCTATTAACATAACATTATTATTTAATTGACTATTTACAGTTACAGACTTTGAAAAATCGGTATTTGCCATTGCAGAAGCTGTTGAATTAGACATGATAATAGTAAGTGTTAATAGTAAGCTAAAAAATCCTTTAAATTTTCGATTCATAGTACAACCTCCTTATTTTATGTATTCCCTGTTACATTTTACAGATAATTATAATTTGATTTATCAATGGTAACACCTCCTCTAAATGTTTATTACAAATTTTAATTACATAATTGTAATTCGTCATTTCCTACAATCCTATTAAACCATGTCTTGCAAATATGGATTTACTTTACATTAATTTTTCAATAAAATATACTTTGTTATTACCTGGAAAATAGAAAACAACTAATGTATTTCCATAATTTACAAACTTCTGCCACACATAATATTCTTCAAATTTTGGTATATAATTCTCAGGTATTTTCAAATCAGTTGTAATTGCTTGTACAAATTCTTCAATATCATAGTTTCTACCATCACTTGAACATCCATCAATAGTTTGTATTTCCTTAGCATTTTTTTGTGAATAAATTATAGGTAAAAAGCTAGTTTCTTTTGTTACAAAAATTGTATAGCGTCTGCCATCCCCTTGAAAATCATGTTGATCTTGATTATGATAGATTATCTTAAAATCTGAAGGTATATGAATATCCCAATTTTTATCATATATCCTTTCTTTTGTAAAATTACGATTTCCAAGATTATAAAGTAAAACAGGTGTTAAAATGATACCTATGATAACAAATATAAGTATCACAATTTTAAACTTCATATTATAAGATACTCCTTTTTATTCATTTAATTGGATTCAGATACTATTATTTTACATATATTATCGCACATTTTGTAATGTTTTTCCATAAATATTTTCTTAAACTTTTCTTTCAACTTTCTTACTATTTTTAACAAAACATCTATGCCAACTAGTTCCAAATAGAATAGAGATTGCTCCCACAAAAAAAACCATTCTCGCTTTTCATGCTCTTTTAGGTATATTTGAGAATAATATGAAACTGTTAGTCTCTTTTTTTATGTCTGATTATAGATGTAGTAGTGTAAAAGAGTATTACTTACTTCTAAAGATTTGGAAGTATATTTACATGTTGGAATGTTTGTATTATAATATTGCCAGATATTAACATATCCATCTCAAGGGGGAGAAAGCTTTGAAAATGTCTTTTAAAATCCTAATTGTTTTTCTATTTATTATTGCAATGTGTAGCGGTTGCTCCAAAAACAATACATCGGATATAGATAACATTGATAACGTTATAGAAGAAGTAAACAATGAAACAGATGAAGATACTATAATCAACTTAGAAAAAATGGAAAAGTATAATTATGGTTATGACCCAGTTGAGACAGATACTGCTGTGATTGCTGGAGTTTTCGTGACAAATACTTCTGAAATTAAAATCGAATTTCTTAATATGTCAACTGACGAACAGATTGTTGCTACTCTGTCTTCAAAAGATAATGAAGTATGTACGGAGACTGCTACTAGTGAAAATACAGACCTTAAGTTTGCCAATTTAAAATCAGAAACAGAATATACTATAGAACTAAAAAATACTGGTAATGAAGCCGTAGGTATTGAATGTTTAATAAGTCAGTAAAAAGTATGATAAGGAAGCCGATAGTTAATAGCTGTTAGCTTCTTTTTTGTAATAAAAGTATACTTTTTGCATAAGTTTCAATAAGGTTAGGTTTACATTCTGTGAGTTGGGTATAATTGAAATGAAGAATGTAAAGTGATTTAAATGAATACAAGCCATAAATTTCAATAATATTTATAATCGGGGTAGCTATGAAAAAAATAATATTATTACTTTGTTTCATTCTTACTATTTTGATTACTGGTTGTTCTAATAGCAATAAGGAAACCGATAATAAGCAATTTCAAACAAACATTACAGAAGATATTTATTTAGACAGTGATATTACTATGGCTTTAACACCAACTGAAAAGCCTACAACAACCCCAGAAGTAACTAAGGTTGTTAATGTTGAGGATAATGAATTATTAAATAATATTACGGAATTGTGTAAAAGTCCTAGACGATTTGATACTGATGGAGAACAAAGGGCTTTAAATTTTTTAAATGATAAAATGATAGAGTATGGATATCAAACACGAACACAGGAATTCTATGTTTATGAAAAAACGTTGAATGACATTTATTCAGCCACACCATGGCAGTATTTTGATAAATACTCTGGTGAGAAAGATAGTGTTGGAAAAGGAATTAATCTTATTGTTACAACAGCTAATCCAGATGAAAAAAAGACTTTATATATCACAGCTCATTATGATACTACAAGAGACACTAACGGGATTAGAGATAATTGTTCCGGTGTTGCAGTTGTTATGGAAATTGCCCGGCTGCTACAAGGTATAAAATTGCCAATAAATATAGAATTCGTTTTTTTTAGTGGAGAAGAAGCAGGTATGCAAGGGTCTGCTTCCTTTATTTCACAATTATCCCATGAAGAAAAAAACAGGGCATTAGGATGTATCAATATGGATGTTGTAGGTGAAGTTGGAGATAATAAAGTAATGTTAAAGACTAACTCATTCCAGATAAATGTTTTGTCTTTGCTCATGGATGAGTTTCACGAATTTTCACACGCAAGAAGTGAAGCTAGCGATCATTTTTCTTTTTATATGGGAGGAATACCTGCCATTTACTTTGCTGATGAGAATGTTAAAACAAAAGATAGCACAGACAATCCATTAGAAGAATTAGATGTTGAAAAACTTAAAGAATTGACTCGTATCATATGTGATTTTATATTGAATTTTAATTTGGTGGATTACCAAAACTTAATTAAAAACTCATATACTAGGGAATATACAGATATGCCCAACATTGGAAAAATACAGAATTACTCACTTATACAAGTAAATAAAATATTAAGAGATAATGGAAGCGGTTCAGATATACAGTACATTTTGAAAAATGAAGATGGAAATCAAGTAGTTATAACTGAAAAGGACAGTAGATTTCTTAGAGCGGATTTGGCAGCAGAAATTCAAACTTTCAATACAATTAACGATTATACAAAATATAAAGTACTTGAAGAGAATTATATGATAAGTGTTAAATATGCTGATTTGGTTTCATTCAGTTTATATGAATTAATAGGAAATGTTTCACAAGATGAAGCGTTAGAATTATTAGAAAATATAGGTGTATTTACTTCCAATGTTGCATTGATAAACGCATTGGATTAAAAACAGGAAGCCGACAGTATAACCCTGTTAGCTTCCTTTTTTAATCTTCGATCTCTTTTTCTGCTTCAATCTCTTTTAGAATATCGTCTATAAGTTCTTCGGCACTGTTATATGACTTATATGCAGAGGGGTTTTTTATCATTCTTTCTACTTCTTCCATTGCTTCCCGAGTTTCCTTACTTGGTATAGGTTCTAATTTATCCATGTTCGTATACTCCTAATTTTAATTTTGAGTTAATTATATCACTATAACATCCCATTATGAAGAGGGAAAAAAAGAGTACCTTTCACCAGAGTTTGGACAGATTAGAACCGTTACCTTTTCCAGAGGGTAACTGCTCTCTGTGAAGTAATTATCAGAACGAAGATTTCCGTTTTGACCTAACACCTGTACATAAGCGTCAATAATTTCAAGTAAATCTTATGCCTTTTCCTACTATTTCAGCAAGTTCTCTATTATCTATTAAAGTTTTCCACTTTGTTCTATATTTTTGAGTTCACCTGTAGCTGTAACTTCATTTGGCTGGGAAGTACTCACAGAAATAACTTGTCACTAACTACCTAAAAATCATACATTACAGGGGAACAGGGGCAGAACTGTTATTACTATTTAGTCTTTAGTTGAAACGAGTTACTTGTCTTTTAGTAACGAAGTATCCCCAGCGGAGCGATACTCTTCTATTACTGTTTTCTTAATCCAGTTAATATACAGTATACGGGGATTTCATCCCCTACCGTTTGATTATAATACGTAAATTTATAATTGTTTGGGGCATAAAAGTTGAAAATAATTACATTTAGCAATTTTAACAAAAATAATCAATTTTCCCTATGAAAATTTTGTCATTATGCGAAGTATACAAAGTGGGGTCTGTCAAGGGCTTAAGTATGAAGAGGTAGAGAAACAGCTTAACCGCTGTTATACATTTTTATCAACGATATTAGTTGACAATGAACTAAAACGGAGGAAATAACGGAATGAGAATATCAGAGGTTGAAAGAAGCCTTAAGCAGCTTATTGCAGAATTAACAGATTTAAGACAGGAAGTAAAGAAAGTCACAGAAGAAACAGACAGGATGAAAAAGGATGTAACTGAAATAAGGGTAAATATCGAACGTGTCGTTTTGGATGGAATTGAAATTACACTTACAGAAAGAGAGGGCTAAAAAATGAAAGATGAAAAAGTTAACGAAAATCAAGAAATTATCATCCCCTTAGCAACTTTATTCAATTTCGATACTGTTATTGAAACAGAGACAAAAGAAGAAATCAATGAAGTAAAGAAAGTAAAACCTGTTAAGGCAAAGGTTATCTTGCAGTATGACGCATGGGGCTATAAAAAGGGGACTTATACCAGCTTAGAGGAAGCTTCACACGCTACAGGGATAAGTCAGAAAGACATTAAAAAGGCTATTTCAAAATCAGATTATGCTGGCGGTTATATATGGTATGAAACAGAAGTAAAGGAAGAAGAAAAGGCAGTTAAGAAAGAGGTTACGCCAAAGGCAAGAGCTTCTTACAACAATAATAAAAAACATATTTTAATGTTAGACAAAACTGGTAGTTATGTGTTGAGAGACTTTAACAGTATGGTTGAAGCCACAGACGTTATTGGAATTGGTAGGCACATTATTGAAAAATCATTGAAAGAAAATGTAGAAGTTAAGGGTTACAGATTTACCTATTCCCATTATAACGACAGCGAGGAAGAATGGGAACAGTGGATTGTAGAGCTTGACAGAATGGAGGATAGCGAAAATGAAGAGCAAAGATAAACTGGAATATTTTAGGGAGTTATGCAAAGGTGATGAGCTTCTGTTACACCGTCTTTTAATTGACTTACTGATATATTCTGTATTGTTTGGGAAAGGCAGAAAAAAGAATGACAATACAATTTAGTCCAGAGCTAGTAGAAGTATTTCCACTGTATCTGGGTATGACATTGAGACGGTTTGTAAAATCGAATAATTTCAAGTATTCGTTGGCTTATATGTCTTATGTTACAAACGGTCATAGACCTGTTACGCAAGAATTTAACACAGAGCTTAACAGGATTTTTAAGCAATACGATTTAGATTTTACAGACCTTGAAAACATGTATGCACTTGTCGAACTGATAGAAAGCGGTTCTTGAAAAGGAAATAATAACTAATAACAACTTAAAAAACAGGAGGAAATTACAATGAGAGTAGCAGGAAAAGAATTATTTAATTTATCAGAGGTAAACAGCGGTGTAGCGAAGTTCCTTGAAAGACAGGAAGAAAGCGAACAGAAAATATCCCAGTACGAAAATCAGTTGATCGAAATTGACGAGCAGTTAAATTACGCTATTGAACAGGATATCTTATCTGACGGAGGTAATCAAAAACAGGTACAGAATATCACAGCTAAGAAACAGAATATAGTCCAAATGATGGAAACAGAGAAGATTAAGCTTGTGAAGATTAAAGAGTTATCCGCTTATAATCTCCGAAAGGCGGTTCCCGAACTGTACAAGCAGTTTCAAGATGATATCAGTTATTTCCAATCTACCGTTGAGGACGATATATTTAAAAGATTATTCGAAGTAAGACAGGAACAGGAACGCTTATTATTACTGTTGGAGAAAGCTAGAAGTCAAGCGGATATTGAAGCTACGAAGCTTAATTATATAAAAAATAGTGCTAGTTTTGCAGACTATGAATACAAAATTTATGGGGCTTCTGGTGTGCATAATAACGCTATACTGCCTTATAGGAAACATCCAGAATACGGAAGCCCTACATTAAATATTCAAAATTTAAAGGGAATAAAAGTTGCGATTGACCGTTCTTATGTAGAAGCAAACAACTTGATAGCAGATAAAGAAAAGAGAGTACCGAAGCCCACAGTAAGTCCAGAAGCTTTACAGCAGTTCCTTGATGGTTTGACAGAATAACTTAAAAATTAATATAGGGGGTATCAGCCGATATCCCTTATATTTTTATACGTAGAAAGGTAATAAGGGCTTTAAAATGACTATCGTATTCAATCATGGGTATCCCCCAAAAGCTGGTATATTGCGTGTCAGGGGAATAGCTGGAGCTTATGTTGCTGATAAATTCGGACAATTATATCTTAACGATGACATAGAAGCTGTGAAGTTTGCTGAAAAACATCATTTACGCTACTGGGTGTATGGTGAACTTACCCCAGAGGAACAAAAAACAGGTATTTATAGAATAAATCACTTTGTAAGATATCAGCTTTACAATGAAATAGAGAAAATGACAGATAGAGACAGTTATTAAAAGAATGAATAACGTAGTTAAAGAAAGGATAGGTAAACATGGATAAATTTAACGAGTTACCAGATAATATAAATATTGACCCGATAAGCAGTTTAGAAGCATTAGGGCATATAGAGGAAACAGAGACAGACGGATTATATCGTAAGGCAGATAATAAGCGGTTATCAAAACATGAAATACAAGCTTTAATACTGCCTTATGTGCTGTTAGATGTAAAAGTCTCTGACAGGAAGTTAATGGAGATTACAGGTATTGACCGTAGGAGCATAGCAAAGGTAAGGAACAGTGAGGAATTTCTACAGGCTTTACTCGCAGAAACGAATAAGGAAATGATTTTATTACGTCAGCAGAGCTTACAGGAGCTTTTCAGATTGATTGCTGACCCTAGTGTGTCACCGTCAGTAAAACAAAAACTTCTGGCAACTTCATTGCAACATTCTGCCGATATACTGGCAATTTACGCAGGAGCGAAGAAAGAATTACCGCCTATCAGCATTGACGATATTTTGAAAGAACTAGAACAAATGTAATAATGAATTCATCTGTTAGTCAACTGAATGAATAAGAGGGGGTGTTAATCAGTGACTAAAGAGCAGGAAAGATATGTCAGCGAATATAGACGCAGATTTACTATAGCCCCAAAGGTAGTCACGGTTAATACTCCTGTTTCTATTGTTTATAAAGTGGACTTAACAGCAGAGGTTGAACCGCCTACGTATATAAACAGACATTTAATCCGCTGGAAGCATACACAGAACAATTACACCTATCCAGAATGGCTTGATAACGGTGTACAAAAGGCATACAACAACGAAGATTACGACATGATATATAAACTACTACTTGATGAAAAAGGCTTTATACACAGGCTGTCAGCACGTTACGAATATCAGTATAAAATACCTTACGCAACCTACTTTTCAGAGTTTCAAACTTACCTGTTTCTGCTTATAGAGTTCCAACAGGGAGAAAACTGGGAAGTACAGGGAATATCCTTAAGGACGTATAATGAGGAACTTTCTTTTATGGGTAATCTGTACAATCATTTGAAAAACATTGCAAAGGACATATACAGAAAAGAGGTTACAGCTAAGAAGTCAGTTGGGCAAAATGAAGTACTTACAGACTTTTCAGAGAATAAAGAAGATAATAAACATCAATTTACAGAACAGGGATATACAGACAGCGAATACCTTTTATATCTTTCTCAACTGGATATACCGCAGGAGGATAAGCGGATAATGATACAGCTTGCCACAGGAGAGATAGAAAAGAAAGATATTCCTCTTATTTTTAACTGGGATAATCGGGATAGAAAGAAGCTGTCACGGTATATGCAGAAACTTGGAAACTATTTAATTTAACTTATTAATCACAGACATTACAAAGTCCTATTTGTTTAGGGCTTTTTTTGTTGCTCAAATATAGAGAGGAAATGGAATTATGTCACAAGAAATGTGGAAAGATATTGAGGGTTTTACAGGTTATCAAGTCAGTAATTTAGGAAATGTCAGAAGTTTAGACAGAGTGCTTACCCTAAAAAATCATAAAGGAACATGGACACAGGAATTTAAAGGCACTTTGATGAAGCAACAGACCGATAAATACGGATATAAAAGGATAGACTTTAAAATCGATGGCAAGCACTATAATTTAAAAGTACACAGGCTTGTTGCTATGGCTTTTCTACCTAACCCAGAGAATAAGCTTACAGTTAATCATAAGAATGGTGATAAGTGTAGCAATTCTGTAGATAATTTAGAATGGGCTACACAGTCAGAACAGAATTATCACGCATACAAAACAGGATTGCGTAAACAACATAAGCAGAGTAAACCCGTATTACAGGTAGACAAGCAGACAGAGGAAGTAATTGCAGAGTATCCCAGTATAGCGGAAGCAGAAAGACAAATGAATGTGTCAAGCGGTTCTATTGCTGATTGTCTAAACGGTAGACAAAAGACTTGTAGGGGTTTCTATTGGAGTTTCAAAAAAGTTGCATAAATTTTTATAGCAGAATATGACATTTTAAAGGACAGTGCTTCCGAGTATGGGGGTGCTGTCCTCTTTCTTTATATTCCAAAAGTTGATAACCGTTGCATATACGTTTAATTCATGGGTTCCCAGCCCTGCTATACGTATTCCACCGTTTGGCAGGTCTAGCAGTTTTTCCCAGCGATAACAGTGGCAACCGAAACACAGAGAGCCAGCCACAATCCGCCAATACTGTTAATCGCTGTTAAAATAATTTATATTTCTTTTGCTTAACTTTTGATACAAACATATGATACAGCTTAGGGGCAGGGAATAGACAGTAGGGGCAGTGACAAACAAAGCGTATCAGAAAGTGTAGTTAATGAGACAGTGACAGATAGGATTTCATAGTCTTATAATAGGTGATAACTTCTAATTAAGGAAGTTGATTACAGAGAAGCAACCATAATAAACTGCATGATACTGGTAGTGCTGGCAGAGATAGGCTGTGGTATAATTTGGAAACATAATTAGTGTTTTACAGTGACAGCTATTAGGTAACTTATGGTATATCTGGTAGTATCCGCAAATCTCCCAGAGTTAAAAATTCCATACAATAATTCCTATGCGATACCTGTTATTCCTGTAATTACCTGTTGACTTCACCGTAACACTTTAGTACAGCAGAGCATTGCGGTATAGTACCAGAAGTTTACTACTCTACCAGATATTAGTGGCTACTTTCTACTTTAATACGGTAAGGTACTGTAGATATTGAATATAACAGGTAATACTGGAAATTACTTATAATACGGAAGTTCCCAGAAATGGAACATACAGGGGACAGTTACACAACTATTTAACCTTTATTTCTGTTGTGAACAACATAGATAAGCACTGATAAGCACAGTTAATAACACAATATCCCCAGTATCAAAAAAAGATTGCTATCAGTATTACCCTTAAAATATTTCTAACATTTTTTTCAATATTTATGCCCCAAATGAATATAAATTTACGTATTATAAACATACGGTAGGGGATGAAATCCCCGTATACTGTATATTAATTAGATTAGGAGGTATAAGAGATTACATAAGAGATAAGAATAAATATGATAAACTATAAACATAAGAATACTTGAATTACTTTGATACTGCGGTAATAAAAGGCATTACCTCGTATCCTTTAATAAACACATATCAGTTAAGGGATTTACTAACAGCATACAGGATTAAAAGCTCTCTATGGGGCTTATACGAGATTATAAGTTAAGGTTATACGGTAGATTACATAACAAAAGAGGGCTTCACTGCACTTGACAGTCTTACCCTCTGTAAATCTTCTATATTAAAATTTAGAAGTCATGCTGTTATATCTCTTTCCTTTAATCTTCTGTAAATTGTTGCCCGTGCTGTTCCTGTGGCTTCTGTTATCTCTTTCATGCTGTAATTACCTGTGTCATACATCTGTAAAGCGTGGTCTATACGCGAATTTCTCTTTTTCGGTCTTCCCCATACTACATCTTTTTTCTGTCTGGCTACAGCTATTCCCTCTAAACAGCGGTTACGGATAAGTTCACGCTCTAGCTGTGAAAGCCCTGCGAATATTGTTAATAGGAATGTTCCCTGTGGGCTTGATGTATCTAACCAGCTTTCAGACAGACTTTTTATAAAACAGCCTTTTAAGGTAATTTCATCAACCAAGGCTAACATATCTTTTGTACTTCTGCTTATCCTGCTTAATTCTTTTACAACTACAATGTCACCAGCTTCTAACTCTGAAAGCAAGCGATTAAGCTCTGCCCTCTCCCTGTTCTTTCCAGACTTTTTTTCAGTGTAAACGTTCTGTTCCTCTACTCCATATTCCTTTAGGGCAACAAGCTGACGAGATAATGATTGTGTATCGCTTGAAACTCTGGCATATCCTTTAATCATTTCCGTGTCCTCCTTTATCCCATACAAGCTAGAGGACTAGTTAAAGCCCCTATTTCTACAGACTTTTCCATTTCCAGTGAATTAAGGTAAATCTTTGTTACATCAATCTTGCTATGCCCTAGTAATCGTGACAGGATAAATAAATCACAGCCATTTACTAACTGTTGTTGAGCGTAAAAGTGTCTGCAAGTGTGCGGTGATATCCTTATTTCTTCTCTCACTCCCACAGCTTCACCACAGAATTTAACTATTCTCTCTAAGGCTTCAACGGTTAATTTCTTTCCTTTCTGGGATAAAAACAGATATTCAGTATCATAATTTGTTTTATCTTTTATGTACTGCTCTCTTACTCTGTTGTAACGAATTAGCTGTTTATTAATAGCAGAGGTCAAAGGTACATGACGTGTCTTTTTGCCCTTACCCAGTATATTAATATAACTCTGTCGGATATCAGTTATTTTTAGATTGCATAATTCTGACGCACGTATTCCGCTGTCGAAAAGCAATGTCATAATACAGCAGTTACGTACATCTAAAAAGCGTCCTCCCTTATAGTATTTTATCATTCTGCTTACTTCTTCAATGCTATAAGTATTAATCACTGGTATAGGTTGTTTCTGGCTTCTCACCTTATCTACAGGATTAATATTGATATATCTTTCACCTACACAGTAAGCAAGGAAAGCCCTATAAGATTTAATAAGACCGTTGATATAACCCTCTTTTCGTCCTGTTTCTGACAGATAATTTATATAGCCCTGTAATACCTTGTGATTTACTTCTTCTATTTTTGTAATACTATACTCTTCTGAAATAAATCGTAATAATGCTAAATTACTGTTTCGATAGCCTTTAATTGTCCTCTCTGATAATTTCCGTAGCTTACAATCAAATAGAAACTCCTTTAATAATTCCTGCAAATTCATAATAAAAAACCTCCTGTAAAATCAACTTCGACTTAACGGTCTGTCATAGTCTTAATGATGATATACAGGGGGTTCGGTGTACCTATATTTTATTGTGAATAAGATTGACAGTATATCATAGCTGACGGTGTTTTCCGCCTAAATCACTGTCAAAATCTCTTTAAAATCTCTGCTAAAGCCTTGAAAATGCTGTATTTCTACTACCAACTTACTCATCCCAGTTATGGTACACTTCCTGTACATCATCATCCTCGTCAAGTAAATCTAAGATTCTGTTCATACATTTGATATCATTGTCATCCGAAAGTTCCACCCAAGTCTGTGGAATCATAGAGATATCTGCCTGAGCCATAGGAATAGCCGCTTTTTCGATGTTCTCTCTTACAATGCTGAAATCATCGGGATCCGTAAGTATTTCAAAGCTATCTTCCTCTTCTGCGAAATCCTCCGCTCCTGCATCAAGTACTACCATCATAAGATCGTCTGCCTTCATATCACACTCTTCTTTATCAATGATAATCTGGCCTTTTCTATCAAACATATAGGAAACACAGCCCTGTGATCCAACATTACCATTACCTTTAGTAAATGCGTTACGTACATTTGCAGCTGTTCTATTTTTATTATCCGTAAGTGCTTCAACAATAATTGCAGTGCCATTTGGACCATAGCCTTCATAGGTTACCGTCTCATAATTAACCGCATTTGCATCTCCGGCCGCTTTCTTAATACTTCTGTCTATCGTATCATTAGGCATGTTGTTTGACTTTGCTTTTGCAATGATATCTTTAAGTCGGCTATTTGTATTTGGATCTGCGCCACCCTCTTTGACAGCAACTGCTATTTCACGTCCCAGTTTCGTAAATATTTTTCCCTTTGTAGAATCATTTCTTTCCTTTTTATGCTTTATGTTCGCGAATTTTGAATGTCCTGACATACTAATTCTCCTTATCAATCTTTGTTACGCTATGTCTTTTAATAATCTTAAATATTCTAACACCTATTTATTTGTTCGGCAAGCAAATTTTTGTCCCCGAATTATAAGTATCTTTTTCGATGCTCAATAAGTACTCATAAATATTAATTACAATAAAATCTCATATTACTTTCTTATATATCTCAAAGGATTTTACTAAATATAATTCACTAATTTTCATATTTTTTATTTTAACAACTTAAAAATCCAGTTATTCAGCATTTATTAATCTGTTTAGCTTCTCCATAACTACTACCGTTTCTTCTGAAGTACGTATTACGCACATAACTGTATCATCTCCAGCAATACAACCTATAATACTGCTAAACTGAAGAGAATCCAAAGCCGCTGCTACAGCCATTGCCATTCCTGATACTGTCTTAACGACCATAATATTTTGAGCCTTATCCATGGAAATAAAGCCATCTTTTAATACACGTGCATATTTTTCGCTCATACCAGACTCCGATTTCTGAAGTACGATATATTTCTGCCGTCCTCCGTCTACAGCAACCTTGGTCAGCTTAAGTTCCCTGATATCCCTAGAAACCGTTGCCTGAGTTACATTATAGCCATCATTCATCAATCTATCTGCTAATTCTTCCTGTGTCTCAATATCATATTTACTGATTAATTCAATTATTTTGCTCTGCCTGCTTATCTTCATCTCAATCCCCGCACCTTTCTATTTCACTGGATATGTCTTTCAATCTCCGTTATTACCTAACTTTGACCGCAGAATCTCAAAAATACCGGTGCGGTTAAGTTTCACTAATCTTGTATTATATATAGCCTTTTTTATTATCACTGTATCATCTGTTCCTAAATCAATTCCTTTTTTTCCGTCAAAGGTTACGATTGCTTCCGCTTCTTGTGTCTTCTTACTTTTTCCTACAATCACCGTTATCGTATCCTCTGCAGATACTACTACACTTCTGGGACTTAAAGAATGTGGGCAAATAGGGGTAATTACCATAACATTCGCTTTCGGATAAATGATTGGGCCGCCTGCTGATAGATTATAGGCAGTTGATCCTGTCGGCGTTGATATGATTACTCCATCTCCTAAAAAATTATCAACCAGTTCATCATTTACATAGATTCCAACACTTATAATTCTGGAGAAACCTTTCCTAGCAATTACTACATCATTAAGTGCATATTCCGTACTATTGTCATTATGTTGCGGAAACATCCTACTATAAATGATATTTCCCTCCATCATAATCCTGTTTTCAATTCGATAGTCATTTATAAAGAGGCGATCCAAAGCTTTCTCAACATGGTGCTTCTCAATCTCTGCCAAAAAACCAAGTGTACCCATATTTACACCAAGTATTGGTATATTATGAGTCATCAGATCATTTGCCGTCTGTATGATTGTTCCATCTCCACCTAAAACAATGGCACAGTCAATATTATCAGGAAGCTCTTGCGTACTAAAATCCTCTTGTACTGTAGATACGCTTGATAGAAGGGCTGTCTTACCGGCCTTTTCTATATAAGCAGCAATCTTATTTGTAACAAGAAAATTGATATCCTTTTCTTTATTTGTTATGATTAAAAACCGGTCCATTCTGATTGCTACTCTCCTTAATGACTACATTTATAAATACACGAAAAAGTTTATCATAAAATTACATTTATTTCAAGCTGTTTACCTTCCAATCTAAGTATAATTTCACAAATATTTAGAATAATTATACGTTTTAAGAGAAAGGCTATGCTTCGGAAAGCGAACCATGTGCTTCTTCCACTGTTTTAAGTATTTTCTGTGGTATAATTGATAAACCTGTCGGATATGCCTGTGACTCTTCATTGAATATTTTTTTTCTAAGATATAATAAATATTCAATATTTCCCTCCGGTCCCTTAATCGGAGAATAGTTCAAATCCAAACAGTCAAAACCAATACTTACCGCATAGGAGCATACGTGTTCAATTACTTCCACATGGACTTTTTTATCTCGAACAACACCTTTTTTACCAACTTTTTCTCTGCCTGCTTCAAACTGGGGTTTAATCAGACTTACTATCTCCCCCTCGTCTGCAAGTAACTCTCTTACGGGAAATAAAACCTTGGTTAATGAAATAAAGGAAACGTCGATAGAAGCAAATGCTATCTCATCATCTATCTGATCCGGAGTTAAATATCTGACATTCGTCTTTTCCATGGAAACGACCCTCTCATCCTGCCTAAGTTTCCATGCAAGCTGATTTGTACCAACATCCACTGCGTAAACCTTTACGGCTCCATTTTGCAGCATACAGTCCGTAAAGCCACCCGTTGATGATCCGACATCCATGCATATCTTACCCGTGAGAGTAATACTGTATTGAGCCATCGCCTTCTCCAACTTTAATCCTCCGCGACTGACATATTTGAGTGGATTTTCCTTTACCTCTATCGTAACCTCCTCGGGAAAGGTGCTTCCTGCCTTATCCTCGCGCTGCCCCTCCACAAATACATTGCCGGACATAATAATAGCTTTTGCTTTCTCCCTAGACTCCGCCAAATTTCTATTTACCAATAAAATATCCAATCGTTCCTTCAATTTAAAACTTCCCTCCGTATGTGTATCTTAAAAAATTTATCACATTTCAGCTTTAATTCTATTTAAGATACTCTCCGCATCCAATCCAAATCTTTTTTGCAGTTCACTCACTCCGCCATGCTCGATGAACTGATCTGGAAGTGAGATATTTAATAGTTTAATTCCTTGTATTTTTGATTCAAACAGATAATCAGCAACCTTTTGCCCATATCCACCATTCTTCACATTTTCCTCTAAGGTTACAAACATGCTGTGGTTAAATGACAACTGTTCCAGCATATTCTTATCAATCGGCGAGACAAATCTAACATTTACAAGGGATACATTCCTGCCTTCCAACTTCAAAGCTTCCGCTACTTCCTGTCCGGTCTTTACCATACTTCCTAAGGCAAGTAATACAATGTCAGAGCCCTCCACCAATAATTCCGATTTACCATACTCAATCGGTGCCTGATATTCGCTCAGGCCCAAATATGCTTCCCCTTTTGGATATCTGATTGCAACCGGTCCGTTATAAGAAATTGAGTAAGCCAGCATTTCTTTCAGCTCATTACTGTTTTTCGGTGCCATTACTAATAAATTCGGCATATGGGACAAAAAAGATATGTCAAAAGTGCCTTGATGAGTCTTACCGTCCCTTCCCGAAATACCAGCCCGGTCGATTGCAAAAATTACCGGTAGATTATTAATACAGACATCATGCAATATCTGATCATAAGCTCTTTGTAAAAAGGTTGAATAAATTGCTACAACCGGCTTATATCCGCCCATTGCCAAACCTGCCGCAAAGGTTACCGCATGCTCCTCGGCTATTCCAACATCAAAAAAACGATCAGGAAGCTGCTTCTTAAAATTCGACAAACCGGTACCATTCGGCATGGCTGCTGTAATTGCTACCACTTTTTCATTTAATAAGGCCAAACGTAACAACGCATCGGAAAATACTTTCGTATAGGACAGGGTCTTATCCACGCGGATCGGCTGACCGCTTACGATATCAAATGGATCTACTCCATGGTATCTGCTTGGATATTTTTCTGCAAGGTAATATCCTTTTCCTTTTTGCGTCAGGACATGAACTACAACTGCCTTCTTTGCTCTGCCCGCCGCTTCAAAGGCTTCCATCATTTGGTTAATATCATGACCATCTATCGGACCAATATAAGTAAGGCCCATATCCTCAAAGAACATACTTGGCAGCATGAAATATTTAATAGCATCCTTAGAACGCTTAAGTTTTCCAACAATTGCTTTGCCAACTCCCGGCATCTGATTTAAGGTGTTTTCCATATTCTCTTTAAAGCCAGTATATCTAGAACTAGTACGAAGCTTCGCAAGATAATTTGCTAAGCCACCTACATTTTCCGATATTGACATATTGTTATCATTTAAGACGATAATCATATTTGTTTTCAGTCTTCCGGCATTATTAATCGCTTCAAAAGCCATACCACCGGTTAATGCTCCATCACCAAGTACTGCCACAACTTTATTATTTTCACCACTTAAGTCTCTGGCTTTTACCAACCCAAGAGCCGCAGAAATTGCAGTAGAACTATGCCCGGTATCAAAGGAATCACAAAGGCTTTCCTCTCTTTTTGGAAAACCGCTAAGACCATTTATCTGTCTTAAGGTAGAAAACAAATCCTTTCTTCCTGTTAATAGCTTATGGGTATATGCCTGATGTCCAACATCCCACACAAGTTTATCCTGCGGAAATCCCAGAAATAAATGCAGAGCCATGGTCAGCTCTACAACCCCCAGGTTTGAGGCAAGATGCCCCCCTGTTATGCTTATATTCTGAATTAAGAAATTACGGATTTCTTCAGCAAGTTTACAATAATCCTGAGTTTTTATCTTTTTAATATCATTTGCATTATTAATGCTGTCCAATAACTTAGGCAATAAATCCACCTCGCTTCCCAAACGTTGGATACAGTTATAAACATTTTATGAAGCACCCGCATTATATTCTCCGAGAATTCCGCATAATTTGTATATTCTATAACTTTTCATGGTTTCTATTTTTACATTCTTTTATCGTTCTATTTTTCTCTGTTAATTAACATGATGATTAATGCTTCTAAAAATTCATTCTTATAAGGCAGCATATAATAAGCCTTTGTAGCCTTCTTTGAAATGAGGACCACTTCATTATTTGCGCTGTCTAAATCCATAATCGAAACGTAGGTTGTCTTTTCATTTTTTTCATCACTGTGTATCGGTTTACCGAGCATCTCTGGAGTACTGGTAACATCAAGAATATCATCTTTTATTTGAAATGCGAGTCCGACTGCACCCGCAATATTTTCTATTTTTTTAGCTTCTTCGTCTTTCGCTCCGGCAAGAACTGCTCCAATCATCATGGAGGCTTCGATGAGAGCACCTGTCTTTAGATTGTACATCATATCAAGTCGTTCCCTGCTGACATTTCCCTCATATTCCTCCATATCAATTACCTGTCCGCCAATCATGCCATAAATTCCAGCTTTCGCAGATAAGATCTGTAATGCTTTTGCAACTCTTGCATAAGACGGAACTTTCACTGTTTCACACAATCCGTTAATCGCATCAAATGCTTTCAGAGCAGTCTCAAAGGCATAATTTAACAAGCCATCACCTGCGAGTATTGCCATTGCTTCCCCATAAACTACATGAGTTGTTTTTCTCCCTCTTCGGTATTCATCATTATCCATAGCTGGAAGATCATCATGTACCAAGGAATAAGTGTGTATCATTTCGATTGCAGCCATGAAAGGTTCCAGCAGAACTCTATCCTGACCACCAAATAACTGAAAGGTCTCCGACATAAGCATCGGTCTAAGGCGCTTTCCCCCTGCCATTAAGCTATAATTCATAGCTTCCATTACAGTTTTTTGGCAGCCTTCTTCCTTAGGTTTGAATTTTATTAATATATCTTCAATTTCAGTTACCCTTTGCTGCAGCTCTTCATTAAATTTCATTGGTTTCTCCATTTTCACTTAAAATAATCAGATCCTTCTCCACTTTATCAATGGAATCATTACAAGACTTAAGAAGTTTCATGCCCTCCTGATAAAGCGTAAAGGAATCCTCTAAGCTTACATCGGACTTTTCGAGTGCTTCAACAATCTGGTTCAATTTTTCAAATGTTTCTTCCAATTTCATTTCTTTCTTAGCCATGTTAGAATCTCCTTATTATTATGACCTTTTCCCTCTATTAATATATCTTTAAAGTAGTAGCTATTTTTAGTGTACATTTATATATAATTTCAAATATATAATATGGATGTCATAAGTGGATTAGGTAGTATTAAGTGAATATCAGTGCTTATCTAGTTGTTATGAAAAAGTAAACTAACAACCTCGCTTCTTTTCGCAAATCTCTTCTACTCTTGTATTTATATCTCCGTCTAATAACGATATTGTCAAAAGTTCATTTTTCGATACATTATGTATACTCTGTATCGGAATATTGTTTTCACCTACAATAAGGGCATAACCCTTGCTAAGCTTTGATAAGGGTGACAAGCCCTCTAACCTTGCTATAAATAATTCAAGCAAGTGCCTTTTCTCTATTATTTTGTGATTCATTCTAAGCAATAACTTTTGTTCAGTATCCATCAGATACTGTCTTTTTTGTCTGATTTGGAAGGTAGGACTGGCATATAATAACCGCAATTTTAATTCTTTTACCCTGTTTTCATAATGTCTCAGTTTTTGCTGAATTTCCCTAGAAAGCTTATGTCTATAATCCCTGATGGTATTTTGAAAAGCATTATAATCATTTACAGCCAACTCAGCTGCTGCCGAAGGAGTCGGAGCACGTAAATCTGAAACAAAGTCAGAAATTGTTACATCTGTTTCATGTCCGACAGCAGAAATTACGGGGGTATTACAATGATAAATTGATCTCGCTACAATTTCCTCATTAAAAGCCCATAGATCTTCAATAGAACCGCCGCCTCTTCCGATAATTATAGTATCAAGGCCCATCCGATCAAGAATTTTAATTCCCTTAGCAACGCTCTCAGCTGCTCCTGTGCCCTGAACCAATGCCGGATATAAAATCAATTGAACATAAGGATTTCTTCTTTTAGAAATATTAATAATATCCTGGATCGCCGCCCCGGTAGATGCCGTAACAATACCAACCTTTTTCGGATACGACGGAATAGTTTTTTTATGATTTCTATCAAACAAACCTTCCTCTTCCAGATTTTTCTTTAGCTTCTCAAACTTCTCATAGAGGATTCCCTGCCCGTCCAAAATAATTTCACTGGCATAAAGTTGGTATTTTCCATCCCGTTCATAAACATTGATGCTGCCAAGAGCAATAACGCTCTGTCCTTCTTCCAGTCGGAAGGTAAGTCCTTTTCTCTGTCCTGCAAACATAACACATGCTAATTGCCCCTGAGCATCCTTTAATGTAAAATAAATGTGCCCAGAGGTATGATATTTACAATTGGAGACCTCGCCCTTAATATAAATCCTGCTCAGTATCCCATCCTTAATAAACATATTCTTAATATACTGATTAATTTCCGTAACCGAATAAGCCTGTCCCATACGTACCTCCGTCAAAGCTTACTAAAGGCATGTAATTCGTATTTCCTTGCCCTGCCAGCTAAAGGCATAACCCTAATAATCGC
>JAQUYQ010000006.1:5481-21037 GCA_028691795.1 Herbinix sp. | reverse complement strand
TGAGAGTTATAGTGATAATTTTGCGCAGACCGGCCGACCGAGGGGCCAATGCTTTGTCAAGACTCTGTAAATAATGTGAGTCCACTGGCTCACATTATTTACATCTTAGAGGCTTGTAAAAAGCATCCCGACAGGCGGAAAGGCAAGTCAAAATTATTACTATGACTCTCAACATGTTGATATCTAAATCATGTCACAATAAATATCTTTTTACTGTGTTCAACTTGCCACTGTACTTATTATTCGCATTGAAAAATCAACTACGCCAACTTAGCAAGCACCCCGTTGATGAAACTGGGCGATTCGTCCCCGCCAAATATCTTCGCCATCTCAACTGCTTCATTGATAGCTACCTTGACCGGAATATCCTCATCTAACCGCATCTCATAAACTGCCAATCTTAGAATAGTTAAATCGACCTTACTCATACGGCTCAGCTTCCATCCACTGGCAGCTTCCGAAAGAATCTGATCAATTTCTTCTAAATGTTCCACTACAGAATGAAACCGTGCTGTCAAATAGGCATAATCCTCCAAAGAGGGCTTTTCTAATGCTTCTATATACAGCTCCATTTGTTCATCTAATTCACTTGCCTCATGAAAATCCTTTCGAAATAACATAAGGAAAATGTGTTCTCTTATCTCTCTTCTTGTCACTGTGCGGTTCCTCCTACACACGAATAAACAACCCTTAGTTTTATATCTAAGGGTTGTTAGGAATAATTACTGTTTTACAATATTAACACCGGCTATTCTGATGTTAACCTCTTTGACCTGTAAACCGGTCATATTCTCTATTGCCAACTTCACCTTTTCTTGCACTAATTTTGCTGTTTCTGGAATACCATATCCATAATCTAAGGTTAATGCCATGTCAACCGATACTGCTTCCGGACTCACAAGTACCTTAACTCCTTTGGATAAGTTTTTCTTTCCTAGTTTACCAGCGATTTCATTGGTAACATTACCAGAAGTAGCAGATACACCTTTTACTTCTGTAGCTGCCAAACCAGCAATAGTTGCAACAACTTCATCCGCAATCTGTACTTCTCCAACTTTACCATTTTCATGTATTTTATATGTGTTTCTTACTTCCGGTTCCTTGTTCACAATGATTACCTCCTAAGTTACTATTGATATCCGGCTAATTTTATATTGCATTTATATAGTATTATACCATAATTATGAAACATATCAATTTAATTTTAAAAATGCTTGAAACTCAATGGTTTGGTCCATATATTGTATTTACATTATATTCGTCAGCCTATTTAATCATACATCAAAATTTATACCAGACAGTCAAGCACAAGTCAAGTATATTATAAGGATTGCTTATATTAAAGTATATATAAGGGTTGCACCTATGACTGTATTAAAAAGTCATTAATCATATTGGTCAGAGGTTTCTTCTTCAATTATAAAATTAAATATATAATCATATAACATATACGAAGATGATTCTAAAATAAATTTTCTTTTTTCTTCTTCGGTACATTTAATATGAATAATTTTATTTACTTCATCGGTACATTGTTCCAAATTATCACACTCCTTTTCTTCATTAGATCATGAACTTCGTTCATGATCTTCAGCTCCGATCGGTTTTGAATGCAAGCTTTCAAATCCTCACTACGCTTTTATTATATCATGAACTTCGTTCATGATCTTCAGCTCCGATCGGATTTTGAAAGCAAGCTTTCAAATCCTCACTACGCTTTTATTATATCATTAATTAATCTTTCGTTGTCAATGATCATTACACTACTTTTCACATTTTGATTTCTTATGCTGAAATTCTTCCTTTATAATTAGTGTATACTTTTTTTCCTATCTACAAACACTATTAAAATCACACGAAAGGAGCATTATATCATGAATAACAGTAATAATAAAAACACATCTTCCAAAAAAGCTGGTAAAAGCAGCGCAACTGATAACAATATGAGTAATAAAGATAGTTCCAAAGCTGAAAATTCTCGTTCGAAATCTACATCGAATAAAGCTTCTGATTGCACAAGTAAATAGAAAATCTATAAATCAATAAACAAGTTGATTTGGCAAGTCAATTCATTATGTCATTAATTAAAAACCTCCTAAGCCTTGTAAATCAACAAAGTTTAGGAGGTTGAAAATCAATCGTATATAATACTATACCATAATAATTAACATTTGTTTCAAATGTATTGACTAGTCAATTCTCTTGTTATGTATTTTATATATTTAGTGACTATTCAGTCACTGCGGTTCTAACGAACCGATGCACACAAAATATGCTTAAAACGCATATTTTAGCGCTGGCTGACTCGAAATCCTAATGGATTTCTCGAGATACTGAATAGTAACAAAATTTATAATTATTATTCTGACAATACCACTGGGGTTATCTCGATATTTTCTACTGCAATATCTGTCTTTTGTTTTACTACATCTTCAATGATTGCACGCTGCTGGTCAGTAAGACTTGCTGCATTTACAACAACATCAGCCGATCCATCTACAACAAAAACTACGACACCATCAAAGCCTTTTGCTTCCAATAACATCTCAGCTGCACTCTCTTTTTCTGTAATATCCGTAAGTTCTATCATACTGTCAATAGCTGCCTGTTTATCCTCTTCTGTCACATCTGCACTCTCAATAATGTCCATGTAAGTATCTTTATTTTTTGCTCTGACCTGTTCTCTCTCAATCTTATTGGAAACAAAATAGCTTGCATCAGCAGTATTTGCAAGAACTGCTTCACCAGGAGTTCCTTCTTCAAGATTAAGTTCACCATTATCAGAAACATCCTGAGCATTTGCAAGAATATCGGAATCAGAGATATCATTATTGCCTAATTCATCGGTTGCATCCTCTGTCTCTGTAGCATTCTCATCATTTACATCGGTTGTTGCTGCATTGGTATCATCCGTTGTATCTGTTACTGTAGTATCTGTAGTATCTGTGGTAGTAGTATCTGTGGTAGTGGTATCTGTTGTATCTGTTGTTGTAGTACCAGTCGTATCTGTTCCTGTGGTATTAGTTGCCACATCTAATCCATCCGTCTCCACAAATTCGTCGGTAACTGTAGTAGTTGCATCCGTAAGAATTCCTGCATCGTCCTTTGTATCCTTATTGGTAAAGCTCAGATACCCGGCAATAACAATCATAATTGCCAAAGCAGTAATTATGATACTATTTTTTTTGAATATATTCTTCATTTTAAACCTCCTGATTAATTTATCCTATTTTCCATCTTCATTACTTTAACTTTATGCGCAGGTACATCAAATAATACCTCTGCTGCTTCCATAATGTCCATAATTATATTGGCATTATCTCCACCTTCAGCAATCACAACGACTCCTTCAACCTCCGGCTCAATTTCCTGTATAATATAAGGCACCGAATTACCATTCTCGTCGGTATACAGTACGGTACTTTCTTCCCGTGTAACACTGCTTTCTGTTCTGCTTCCGCCCTCCCCATCAACTTCATTTAAGCTTTTTTGTGTAGAAGGAGTATCTTTTAATGTAACCTGTTCCTCTGAGGCTTTCAATGTTATCATTACTTCTACTTCACCGATACCGGACACCTTTTTTAAGATACTCTTAAGCTTATTTTCCATCTTTGATATATAAGTATTCGTATCATAGCTTGTCGTATTCGTATCATTTTGTTGTATATCAGAATTATTGTCCTGCGTGCTATTTTCTTTGGAATCTTTGGAGTTAAAGATACCAGGAAATGATAATAAAATGATTAAAATCCCTGCAATAAAAATCATGATTAATTTTGGTAGGCCTATTTCCTTCAGGGAAATTTTCTTTTTTTCCATGTTATCCTCCCTGTATACTAATATTTATATTACTTTGTTCGATATTATAGAAGTCCGAGAGTTTATTTTTTATATTAATTTCAATAGGAGAAGGTACATCTTTTGATGTATCCTCATCCTTCTCACCGATATCTATCTTATCTATATCTATCTGATCAATTTGAAGGCTGTCCTCCTTCTCTTTGTTTTGTTCTATGCTTGCTGTTATGTTCATATTCAAAATTTCTCCAAAGGTACTGCTGTCTGTTTTCCTGTCAATTTCCACTTGGAAGCTTTTCAAATAGACATTTTCTGCAAGCAACAACTCCTCTACCTGCTTTTTAATCTTTTCCTTATATTCAGCAAATATTGCATCACTTTGTTCTTCCTCCATTTGATTTAGCTCATTTTTAAAGTCGGAGGATTCGATAGCAAAGTCATTCGATTGCAGGAAATAATCCAAATTATCTTCCAACTTCATTAATTTTACCAACGGAGAAATCACAATCAATACCAATATCATACCGGATACAATACTGACGTATTTTTTATAACTTTTATTCCCCAGCAAATTCATAATAATTGTATTAATAATCATGTATACTACTATATTTTTTATCCAGGAATATACTTCTGCTTCCATTATGCCTCCGACTATTTCTTCACACTTACAGATGTGCCGCTGTAAACGGCACAAACAATACCTGGAAGAAGCTTTTTCTTCACACTTTGCCAGTGGTGACAGCTACGATGGTAATAGATAGGATAAACAATACTGCTCCTACGAATACTGCCTGAAGAAGCATAGAGGCAGATTTTGCTGACGCACTAATGCAATCAATAAACCTCTTATCGGAAACCGGCTGCAGGGCTGCACTTCCTACCTTGTAGATAACAGTAATCATTAACAGCTTAATAATTGGGACTGCACAAATAGATAAAATAACAATTAGTCCAGCCACACCAATTGCATTTTTTAGTAGCAATCCAGCTCCAAGAACTGTCTCTGTTACTCCTCCTAGTGCATCACCAACGCCCGGTATCGCTTCCGAGGCCTTTAGCAGTACGGAGCGTTTCACCTGATCAGCTACCGGGACAATCAATCCCTGAATTGTATTGAACCCGATAACAGCTGCCAATAAGCTTTTTAATAACCAGTCAATTGCGGTGGAAAAAAGCCCGGCCAATTTAGACAATACATCTTCCTTGGATAAATTATTCGCCAACATGATAACCAGATAGAAATTGATCAAGGGAATTACCACCTTAATAATGATAAAATCTACTAAAGCAATCAATGCCAAAGCTGCTTCATAATACATCATCGAGGTCGTGGTTCCAGTACAAAAGGCAACCGACATCAAATATGTCGGTACCAGTGCTCTCATAAAATCCAGGACCGCGCTTATGGTTGCTACAGCAATTTTTGAAGCGATAATAAAAGAGCTGATTAGCAGACCAAATAACAGTAAATAAGTGATATAGTAACCGGTTTCTGATACCTGATTATTCTTAAATGCCATGGACAGATTAGTAAATAAAGCAGCTATTAACGCTATCGTAACCAAACTCCCAAAGGTACTTATATTACCTTGGATTTCTCCTTTGACTGAGCTAATCAGCTGTTTCCCAATTTCAGTGATCGAAAAAGTTTCTTCCCCATTGATTAATCGGTTCGTATAATCATTGAAATCAAATTCATTTTCCCCACCCATAACATCATCAATCACCTCCTGAATTTCTGTATAATCATAATTATTGGATGATCCAGTATCAGTACTGGCTTTTGCCTCTTTTGTATTTAATACGGCCAGTATTAGTATGGATATTATGAGGAATAAAATCTTTCTACGTAATTTAGAAACTATATTAACCGGATGGAAAATCATATATTAAGCCTCCAAAAAGCTATTAATCGTATCTAGGATGGAAAGCATAATTGGCATACTGATTGCCAATATCGAAAGCTTTCCGACTATTTCAATTTGCTCACCAACTGCCTGATACCCTGAATCCTTACACAGAGATGCAGATATTTCCGTTACATAAGTAATTCCGATTATTTTAATTAGAATTCCTACATAAGCTTTATTTAATTTGATATATCCTTGAAGCTGATCTATCGCATCAAGAATTACCTGAAGCTTGCCAATTCCCCACAACAGAATTAGAAAGCAGGCTGAAATACTGATATAAAGAGAATATTCTTCCTTTCCCTTTTTAAATAAAACTGCTAGTAAAATGGCTATGATACCTATTACAGCGATTCTTATCATACTAATAACCATGCCTTTCATCAAAGCCTGCAAACTTTGGGCCGCAGGCACAAACTTCTAGGTGTGAATTGTACTTTTCAACAATTCACACTAGCCTCCTATGTACATGCTTCCTACATATTTACACAATGTCAAACAATTGCTGTATCGTTAAAAACAAATCGGTTATATACGGGAGCAGCCACAAAAGAACCAGTATAAGTCCCGCAAGACTCGTAAGGAAAGCCAACTCGTCCCTGCCCGATTGTTTCAATATTTGATTTAATATGGAAACTAGTATTCCGACCACTGCAATCCTTAATATAAAATAGATATCCATACTCTACCTCCATCCCACATTTCTGCGGTTCCTGCTCTCACATTACAGGATATTTTATTAAGTGTACTCAACTGATCACTTTTCTTCAGATCATAATGATAATGATAAAAATTCCTGCCATAATACCAAGAGTATTATAAAGATAAGCCTTTTCCTTGATTGTTTTTGATAGATCCTTGATTTCATCCTCTAGTTGTGAAACAAACAGATCAATTGTATTCATCTGCATGTCCTTATCCAGATAACCAAGGGTTTCACCGAACTGGATAATATGTAACTTGTCCTTATTTGACATTGAGGTATCTGCCATTTCCTTTTGTACTGCCTCCTTCCAAACTTCTGAAAAGGTTTGACCGGAAAATTCATGTAGCTTAGCATTGACATGATTAAAGAAGGCATCAAAGTTTCCACTATGTCTTCTGGTTATTGAGCTGATTGCTTCCGGTAACGGTGTATTTGCATATCGGATATCCCCTCGTAATAATCCGATTAGCTTTTTAAATTCCTTCAGATTTTCTATCCTGCATCTCAGTTCATTACTGAAGAAGAAGCCCATTCCTGTGGAAGAAACTATTACAAGGATGCACCCAATGGCTTTCATGATATTCATATTAGTTTGTCCTCCTTTCACTTGCGAATCATTTTACTGAATCAAAGAGACGTTTACCATCCGCATCATAGATTTCCTCCAGATGTCCTATTTCTGTATAGTTATTCAAGATGATATAACGTTCAAACAATTTCTTTTTTACCAATTCACTCAAAGTTGGCTTGTTTCTTATGTCTTCAATCGAGCTGCCATGTACGGTAGCAATCAACTTACAACCGCAGCCAATTACATAATCGATAGCCTCCAGTTCTTCCTTGGAGCCTATTTCATCAACTGCAATAATCTGTGGTGACATGGACCGAATTAACATCATCATTCCTTTTGCTTTCGGACAGCAATCCAAAATATCGGTTCTAATACCAAGCTCATTCTGTGGCGTTCCCATATAACAGGCCCCTATTTCGGAACGTTCATCCACAACACCGATACTCATCCCTGCCATATAAGGACTTCCATTCGAAAGTTGTCTAATGATGTCGCGAAGCAGGGTTGTCTTCCCGCATCTTGGAGGTGATATGATTAAAGTATGATAAATACCTTTGCCATGTTTATTAATCAAATAAGGCAAAACTAGATCTGCACACCCCTTCACCTGATGTGCCAGACGAATATTTATAAAGGAAATGTGTTTCATTCCTTTAATGATGTCATCATCAATAATAATCTTTCCGGCAATGCCTATCCTGTGCCCGCCGTTAATTGTAATAAACCCCTGTTTGATTTCATCTTCAAATGCATACAGCGAATAATTACTTATGTATTCCATCGTCTCACGGATCTCATTTTTAGTTATTTGTACCGCCTTCAAAGGATTGTCTATAAATTTAGCATCCTCAGTTACAAAGTTCTCTTTATTTCCATAGATAATTATGAGGGGTGCATTCGTTCGAAGTCTTATTTCCTGCAGCTTGTCAAAATCAATTGCAAGCTTGCCTAATATAGTCCTAAGCTTTAATGAAAATATTTTTAATAGCTCGTCTTTCGTATTCATTTGTTACCCCCCTCTCCGATCAAAAACCATAAACAACGGCTTATCCTCTTTCTGTTTAGAACAATATATTCCCATGGCAAGAAAATATTCCGATAAGTAAAGAAAATAGTCTCGTAATAATTATGCGAACTATAAAAAATAAATTGCAAAATCGGGAAGCTTATATTAAGCTGTTTAGTGTGAAGAAAAAGATATATAGTTTAATATTCATTCAATCCAACCCTACAGATGAAATGAGGTACTACAATGAGATATGGATTAATAGGAGAAAAACTGGGACACAGCTATTCTAAAATCATTCATGAAAAGCTGGCAGATTACACATATGATTTAATACCCTTGACCAAAGAGGAATTCGTCCCTTTCATGCAAAAGAAGGATTTTACTGCAATTAACGTTACCATACCCTATAAGCAGGAGGTTATCCCGTATCTAGACGAGTTACATCCATTAGCTTCTCAAATTGGTGCAGTTAATACAATCGTTAACAAATCAGGATATTACATCGGATATAATACCGATTTTTACGGCTTTCAATATATGCTTACTCATAATAATATAGAAATATCCGGTAAAAAATGCTTAATTATCGGAACCGGCGGTACTTCACATACTGTCCGCGAAGTGCTGAAGTATCTAGGAGCTGATAAAATACTGATTGTAAGCAGAAAGAATTCAGAAGATACCATATCTCAGGCTGAAGATTTAGATCTCTGCAAAACAATTTCCTATGAAACCTGCTATGCTGAGCATACTGATGCTGCAATCATCATAAATACAACACCTCTGGGCATGTATCCTAAGGTGGATGCTTCTCCTTTGGAGCTGACAACCTTCTCCCAGTGCGAAGCTGTGGTAGATGTTATATTTAATCCTATGAAAACCAAGCTTACCCTTCAGGCAGAGGAACTTGGAATTAAAGCTGTTACGGGCCTTGAAATGCTGGTTGCACAGGCTAAGCAGGCAATCGAATACTTTTTGGATAAGAAATTAGAGGATAAAGTTATTGATGACGTATATCAAGAATTATTAAAAATAATAGATTAAAAGAATGGATAGCATAGTCTTAGAAAAGAAGTGATGCCCTGTAGCAATTTAGCGAATTAGCGCTTATCGATGTATTATGTTATAAAAAAATCTGCTTCGGAATCATGACTAATGTCACCGAAGCAGATTTTGTATATATTAACCAAAAAGAGAAAGAAGAACACCTGCGGCTACTGCGGAACCAATAACACCGGCTACATTCGCTCCCATCGCATGCATGAGCAAATAATTTCCAGGGCTTGCCTTTTGACCTTCTACTTGAGATACACGAGCAGCCATGGGAACTGCTGATACACCCGCAGATCCTATAAGAGGATTTATTTTGCCTTTCGTAATCCAACTCATTATTTTTCCAATCAGAAGTCCTCCGACCGTACTAAACATAAAAGCCATTAATCCAAGAAATATAATGCCAAGTGTTTTCGGTTGTAAAAACACAGTTCCAACTGCGGTGGCGCCAACAGTGAGACCAAGGAAAATAGTAACTATATTAATTAAAGCATTTTGAGCGGTATCTGATAGTCTTTCAACAACACCAGATTCTCGAAATAGATTTCCCAGCATCAGCATACCAATCAAAGGAGCTACCGATGGTAATAGCAGGATACATAGTATTGATACTATGATTGGAAAACATAATTTCTCTAATTTAGATACTTTACGTAATTGTTCCATTTGAATCTTCCGCTCTTTATCTGTAGTGAGTAATCTCATAAGCGGTGGTTGAATTAATGGTATCAGTGCCATATAAGAATATGCTGCGATTGCAATGGAAGGCAGTAAAAGCGGTGCTAATCTTGTTGTTAGGTAAATAGCTGTTGGGCCATCTGCACCGCCAATAATAGCGATAGACGCTGCCTCTTGTGGGCTGAAAATTCCCATTGCTGTTGCAATAATAAATGCCATTGCAATACCAAATTGTGCTCCTGCTCCGATAAGTAAACTGCAAGGTCTGGCTATCAACGGACCAAAATCTGTCATCGCACCAATTCCTAAAAAGATTAGGGACGGATAAATTCCCTTTTTAACACCAAGATACAGATAATACAAAAGTCCTCCTGCCTCAGTAGAAGTCGGCTCATTCATCATACCTGTCAATGGTAAGTTTGCCAATAGAATACCAAAAGCGATCGGTAATAAAAGAAGTGGTTCAAATTTTTTCGCGATTGCAAGATAGACCAGTATGCACGCAACAATTATCATAACGACAGACTGCCAAGTCATAGCTACAAAGCCCGAGTCTTCCCATATTCTTATAATTGAATCAATAAACACAATTTTATCCTCCTCTAATTTCAAGTTCTTTTTTATTCAGTTACTAGAAGTCACTTTCTATAGGCTTTTTTCATTATTTTTCTCAATTAATTGTATAACCGAGGAAAATAACCGTATAAGAGCCCATAGTATTACTAGAACTGAAAAAACAACTAACATACAAAACAATGCAACTAATATACTTTCTGATATCGACATTTTTACACCCCTTTTCAAAATGATATATTTTATGCAAATAAAAAGATGGAGATTCTTCATAAGAAGCTCTCCACCCTATAAGCTCAAAACTTGAAACAGCTAAAAAAACTGCCAACCGGATAATTTTATTGATTTGTATTAAATTTAACAATCTTATTCAATTTTATCCTTGAAACCGCACATTGTCAAGCTTTTTGTTCGTAGGCTAATATTATTTTTCACTACGCTATTTTTCACTACTCAAGGTTGGAATACTGTAATTTTTTGTATGTAAAAGGTCTAAAGGATTTTATTGCACAAAAATAGCGCAACCCATAGAAAGCCTTAATTTCCCATGAACTGCGCTCATTTTATAATTGATATTCGATTACACTCTCTTTAAATAATCGCCAGTTCTGGTATCGATACTGATCTTATCACCCTGCTCAACGAATAACGGAACATAAACAGTAGCACCAGTCTCAACAATTGCAGGCTTTGTAGCACCCTGAGCTGTATCACCTTTAAAACCAGGCTCTGTATCTGTAATTACAAGTTCTACGAACAACGGAGGCTCGATAGCGAATACAACTCCATTGTGAGTGAGCATCTTAACCATTTCATTTTCTTTTACAAATTTAAGAGAATCTCCGATAGCCTCTTCACTCATGGCCATTTGATCAAAGGTTTCTACATTCATAAAGTTGTAAAGGTCACCATCTGAATATAAATATTGCATATCGCTTCTTTCAATACGTGCCTGCGGATATTTTTCTGTCGGACGGAAAGTTTTTTCAACTACACCACCGTTTTTGATATTCTTTAACTTTGTTCTAACAAATGCTGCGCCTTTACCCGGTTTTACATGTTGAAATTCAATAATCTGATATACATTATTGTCCATTTCAATTGTTATACCGTTTCTGAAATCGCCTGCTGAAACCATACTAAAACTCCTCCTTAAATTGACTACTCTTTAGTCTATAATAACATGCCATTTTTTGCAACAGTTTTTTTTAGACAAGCCTCAAATTGCAAGAAATTAATTGGCTTAAGCCTATAATTCTATTAATTCTTTTCTGGAATGTGTAAAATTCTCACATCCGTCTTCCGTTACAACCACTAAATCTTCAATTCTCACCCCACCAAAGCCTTTGACATATATTCCAGGTTCTACCGTTTCTGTCATACCTGCCAGAATTATATCTTCCTCATATGCACTTAATCTGGGATTCTCATGGATTTCCAAACCAATACTGTGGCCAAGTCCATGACCAAAGCATCCTTTATAACCTGCACCATAGATAATATCTCTTGCGACCTTATCCACTTCCCTGCCTTGATAACCTGCCTTAAGAAACTCAAGAGCTGCCATCTGTGCTTTTAATACGGTATTGTAAATATCCTTCTGTTTCTCATTTGCTTTACCAATTACAATCGTTCGCGTCATATCGGAGCAATACCCCTCATAAATACAACCAAAATCCATCGTAAGAAAATCTCCGTTCTCAACCTTCTTATGTGTCGGTACACCATGAGGCTTAGAAGAATTAATCCCTGAGACTACAACGGATGGGAAACTGATATCATTTCCTCCCCTTATCTTTAATAGATACTCAATTTTTGCCGCGATTTCAAGCTCTGTCCGTCCTGGTTTAATAAAGTCAAGAATTTCAGTAAATACCTGATCGCCGATTGACTCCGCTTTTTTTATAAATTCCAATTCCCTCGGAGTTTTGATTTTCCTCATATTTGTTATTTCATTTCCAACGGGAACAAATTCTTTCACCGTCAGACTAGCCTTCAATCTGCTATAGGTTCCAAAAAGCATATCCTCATCTTCAAAGCCAAGACGGTTTATTCTATCTGTTATTAAGAAATCATTGAGAGCTTCTACGTAACTGCCGCCTTCAATGGTAATGATTTCGTAACCTTCTGCTTCTTGTTCCGCTTGTATGGTGTAACGGGAATCGGTGATAACCGCATGCCTGCTTTCAGATAAATACAGGTACCCGGTTCCGCCTGCAAAGCCACTGATATAGCGAATATTATTTCCATTCGATATAATAACAGCATCTAAGGAAAGCTTTTGTAATAATTTCTGTACCTTTTTATAATTGTCCATTTAATCTACCTGTCTTTCTATACTTCCTTCTAGGTATGTATTTTTTGATGGTTTACAATTTTTACCGACTTTTTAAATGACTTTCAAACTATCGCAGGGATTCATTTTCCTGCAATCTCATTAAAGCATCCAATGCAAAAAGGTAACCCTGAAGCCCCAGTCCAGCTATTTGTCCGGTACATACTGGTGCAATAACGGATTTATGTCGGAATTCTTCCCTTTGATGGATGTTTGAGATATGCACTTCAATAATGGGAGCCGTGATTGAGGCGAGTGCATCACGTATTGCATAGCTGTAATGAGTATACGCTCCCGGATTAATGATAATTCCATCTATCTCATCAAAATAGGCCTTTTGTATTCGGTCAATGATCTCACCTTCACAATTACTTTGGAAGGTTTCAATAGTATTGTTTGTTTCCTTTGCCTTCTCTTCTATAATACTCAATAAATAATTATAATCCTTGGAACCATATATTCCTTTTTCCCTTATCCCAAGAAAATTCAAGTTTGGTCCGTTAATTACTAGAATTCTCATTCTGTTCCTCCAATTCTTCACTTATTAATTATTTTAAATATATTTGTTTTAAATATGCTTCCATAATTAAATTAACTATTTGATCAATCGTTTTATCATCTGTCGCTACAATCTTATGGGCAGCCTTTTCATAAATAGGAGTCCTGATCTCTAGCAGATGTTCCACCTTCTTACCTAATTCTTCTCCCTGAAGCAGTGGTCTGGTATTATCATCCAATAATCTCTTGATTGTTGTTTGCTTTGTCGCTTTTAAAAATACAACATAACCCATTTCTTTAAGTAACTTAGAATTCTGTTCCCGAAGAGGTAATCCGCCTCCGGTAGAAAGCACGGTATTGTTTATATTCGAATATAATTCCTTCAATAAATCCGTCTCCATGTTTCGAAAATATTCCTCACCATGAATTGAAAATATATGATTAATTGTATCCCTGGCTTTTTTCTCCAACATCTGATCGGTATCAGAGAAGTTATAAGATACTTGCTTTGCTAATACTTTACCCACGCTAGTCTTACCCGAGCCCATAAAACCTATTAAAATAATATTGTGTTTTAATTTTGAATTCATTTTTATCTCCATTATGCCGAAAGCAATCGTAAGAATTATTCTTGTTTTATTCTGCCCTTAGCAATATCCCTCCGGTAATAATATAATACAATCCGTTCCAGTTTGCGTTTAAAAACAATCTGGATTTCTTCCTTTGGATGAATCGGCTTCACCAGATATGTCATCATACCAATACGGTTTGCCCCAAATACATCGGTAAACAGCTGGTCACCAACAAAAACTGTATTGTCAATACTTGTTCCCATAATTTCTGTAGCTTTAATATAGTTTTTTGAAGATGGTTTATTCGCTTTATAAATATAATTCGTTCCTATATTCTTATTGAATCTGCTAACTCTCTCATTACTGTTATTAGAGATTAGGCAAGTGTGAAAACCAATACATTTTAATTTTTTAAATAATTCAATGGCTCTAGGTGTGGCATCAGCTCCATGTCCCACCAAGGTATTATCGATATCAAATAAAATTCCACGATATCCCTCTTTGTAAAGCTTCTCATAATTGATATCATAGGAAGATGGTGCCAATCTCTTGGGATAAAATTTGCGAAACATATTTTGTCTCCTCTATTCGTTACTATTCTATTAAGATTATTCTGTGCCAATTATTGATATCCTAATCCATATTTATTATAACAATCGAAAGAATATAGTACAAGAAAAATCTATATTTATCCAATGTTCCTGTCATTGTTCCTTCCCTAATACTATTCAATCCCTGAATCTTGAAAAAAGCTGATTAAGTACTCGTCCGTTTGAGCTAATCAGCTCAATAGTAAGATACTTAAACAGCTTTCCAAATTAAATTTAATTTATTCTACTTATAGTAGAGTTACTAATGTATGGTTCGGGTTTCATAAGTCGTACATTAAGTCAAGCCATGAATATAAATGTATATATATTCATTACGCTTTACTAATTCGACTTATGGCACCCAAACAACTTACAAAATCTTTACTGAGGTATATCAGATGTACAACATGGACATTTTGTTGCTTTAATATTGATTTGGGATAGGCAGCGAGGACATTGCTTTGTTGTAGCTTCTGCTGCCGGTTCCGGTTTCTTTAACTTATTAAGCCATTTCACTACCAGGAAAACAACAAATGCCATAATTAGAAAATTAAGCACTCCTGAGATAAACACGCCGTAACTCACGGTTGGAGTATTGGCTTGTGCATCTGCTAAGGTTTTATAATGATTACCATCCAAAGCTATAAACCAATTCGTAAAATTTATTCTGCTGGTTAAAATACTAAGAACTGGCATTATAATATCATTTACTAATGAATTAACAAGCCCGCTGAAGGCACCGCCAATAATGATACCAACAGCCAAATCAATCATGTTTCCCTTTAAAGCAAATTTTTTAAATTCTTTTAACATATGCTCCTCCTAATTTTTAATGGGTTGTAAGTTTATTATACTTTTTTAATCTATATTTACTCTTTTTTGATATAAGTATTATACTATCAATGTGAAACGGTACAAACTTATATCCACTTATTTTATATCTTTTTTAATTACTTCGTCAATCTTTTTGGCATCATTCTCTTTATTTTCTTTATTCTATTTGTGTTCTATACTATCTTTGTCTTCTCTTTTATCTTTGTCTTCTTTATTATCTTTCTCTTCAATGTCCTCTATAACCAATTTTTCGTTAACAACTTCTTGATCTTCTATAATTTCTATATTTTCTTTATTCTCTTTGTTTTCTATATATTCTATAACCTCTAGGTCTTCTTTATCTTCTTTATCTCCTTTAACCTCCAGGTCTTCCTTCACTTCTTTATGTTCTTTATCTTCGTTATCTTCGTTATCTTCGTTATCTTC
>JAQUYQ010000006.1:0-5381 GCA_028691795.1 Herbinix sp. | reverse complement strand
CTTTGTTTTCTATATATTCTATAACCTCTAGGTCTTCTTTATCTTCTTTATCTCCTTTAACCTCCAGGTCTTCCTTCACTTCTTTATGTTCTTTATCTTCGTTATCTTCGTTATCTTCGTTATCTTCTTTAACGTCTTGGTCTTCATTAATCACTTCATATTCTTTAATCTCTTTATCCTTTATTTTACTTAATTCCTTATTAACCTTTTCTGCTTTTTTTACTATGTACATAAACCGATTGAAGCCTTTCTGGAAATCCTCATACGTCATGCTAACATCAACAGATGTATCCATAGCGCAATGATAATAGAATTCCATCTTATTTTCAATAAAAAGTTCCTTCATCCGCGTAAGTACTTCTCTCTTATGCTTCATCAGCTCAAATAATTGCTTCGTATATTTCATCACTTCATAAGATATCCTATTCTTCTTGAACACTATCGCCAATTCCGTATTATATTCATCTACACTAATTCCTTGAAGATGTCCTTCCTCATAAAAGGTTATAAAAAGCCCATTCGGCTTCAGCCATCCATATATTTGCTTAACAAATGTTTCCATGTCCAAGGTGTAATACATCGTATCAATTGATAGAATGACGTCAAAGGATTCCGGTGAATATTGTTTTTCTCCAAATACACCCTCTTCAAAGATTAAATTACTCTTCATCTGAGTTCTCGCTATTGCATTGTTAATTGCATTTTCGGAATAATCAAATCCATATACTATGGCTCCGGTTTGATCTGCAATAAATTCTGCCATCTTACCATTACCGCAGCCAATATCAAGAACCTTATATTCCGATTTAATATCCGCTGCCTTCAGCAGATCCTTTATCTGTTCTAAATCACTGTAACCATCCTGGGAAAAATCAATTCCAAATACATCTTCACAATACTTTGAAAAGATTTCATTGTTTTCTACCATATTGTAAAAGCTATCATATTCACGATGAAAGAGTAATTTACTTTTATCCATTTCAACATCTCCATTATCAACCATATTTGTTTCAATAATCAAATATATGTAATGTTTTAAATACTTATTTACTTTATAAGAGGAAATCGGCAGAAAAGCCGAAGAAATGGCCCTGGCTCTCATGCAATATAACAAAGATGATGATCAGCCAAGACCAGATTGTAAAGCAGTTTTTCAAGCAGAATTATTACAAAGGAACAGTACCAGAATTTGGAATAAGTATTAATATCCTACTGCCCCTGCCAATAAAATGATAAGCGTACTATAACCATGTATACTACTCCAGTGCTGTATGAAGATTATAATGGTAAATATTATGCATATTAATAATTATTAACTGCGAAAATCAGTATATTATTCAAAAATTCCACTTACTCATCCGTATAATTCTTCATATACACAGCTAAGTCATAATAACTACCGTCCCGTCGTAATCCGACATGGTATTCAAATTTGATAAAATGCATTCCAGCTTTCTGCATAACTCTACCCGAGGCTACATTAAGGATATCATGCTTAGCAAGTATGCGCTGATATCCTATTTCATAAAAAAGGTAATGTAGGATTGCTCGTAGCGCTTCTGTCATAATACCTCTGCTCCAATAAAGCTTCCCAATACAATAACCAACTTCACAGGTCATAGAGGAATCATTGGTTATTTCTACACTGATGGATCCGACAACCATATTCCTGCCTTTTAATTCAATTGCCCATACATAGGAATTATTCATTTCATAATTGCTGATCCAGTTCTTTATTCGTTTGCGCGTAACCTCTACCTCATTATGAGGACCCCACAACAAGAATTTGCAGACCTCAGGATCACTTGCCCAATTATAAAACATATCCTCAGCATCTTCCAACTTAAATCTTCGGAGTACTAAACGCATCGTCTCAATCGTATTTGTTCCCTGATGACGTATAAGCATTATCTCACCTCTCAGAAAATGCTTATACGTGGACTTGAACTTTTATACCTCTTGTTTAATAAAATAATCTAATTATTTTCTTATTTCAATACCCTTAGCACCCAAAATACCAAGTAATTCATCAACCATAGATTGGATTTCCTGGCCTTCCAGGGTTCTTTCTTTCGAAATGAATTCAAAACGAACCGTTATGCTCTTCTTACCGGGCAGAAGCTTCTCATCTTCAAATATATCAACCAAACGGTAACTTTGCAGGTATTCCGATTTATATTCCTTAACATACTCCACAATATTTTCATAACGAAGTGCTTTATCTGTAAGAAGACTTAAGTCTATTGTTACACCAGGGTATTTGGAAACTTCATTATAACGCAAACTATCCGCAGCCACCTTCTCTAAAATTTCAATGTCAATCTCAGCGAAGGCTACATTCAATTTCTTGTCAATCTTATTTTTAACTTTTGGATTAAGAACGGAGAAATAACCAATTTCTTCCTCTTTCAGTTTGATTACTGCACTGTTAACCGGGTGAACATAGTTATGTTTTGCCAGTTCTTCCTTTACTGCATAGGTAGGAATAATGTTTTTAATCGCTGCGATTAATTGGTCAATAACTTCTTTACATTTGAAATAAATTTCTTTGTCGCTGAGTTTCTTGCTAGCTACTACAATACCAAGTCTCTTGCGTTCATCACAAAGACCGTCGGATTTTAAGCCATTAGCAACACGTCCGATTTCGTACATTCCCATCTCAGGATTATTATCAACATTTCTTGCAACAAAACCCAGCAAACTTGGTATCATTGTGGAACGTATGGTATCATTTTCAGCCGTTACAGAGTTGATAACACGGATATTCGGATCGGTTATGATGCCTAATTCCTTGTTTATCTTACTTTCATACCAGATATAGCTATGAACCTCATTCATGGCATAGCGCTCTGATAAGATTTGCTTCATCCGGTATTCATTGTCTCTTTCCACGCTGTGCCGTACCGGGGTTAAAAAGCTCTTTGTAGAACAGATATCAAAGTTATCATATCCATAAATACGTGTAATTTCTTCAATAATATCCGCCTTCATTGTAACATCCTTGGTTGCTCTCCAGGAAGGAACAACTAGGCCATAGGAGGCTCCATTTCTTGCCACACTAAAACCAAGAGCTACTAATGTCTCTTCAATTTGCTCTAAAGAAATATCTATTCCCGTATATTTATCAACATATGCTTTATCAAAGTCAATCTTTATCGTCTCGTAACGTTTTACATAACGATCGGTTAGGGCAGAAGTTACCTTTGCACCCGGATCAACATCGGTTAACAGTTTAATAAAACGCTCAATTGCAGGAACCGTAAGTTCCGGATCAATTATTTTCTCATATCTTGCACTTGCTTCGGTACGAAGGCCAAGACGAGATGCTGATTTACGAACAGATACTCCATCAAAATTCGCTGATTCTAATAACACAGTATCGGTATCCTCTGTTATTTCTGAAAGTTCGCCTCCCATGATACCGGCGATTGCAACTGGTTCCTTCTCATCACAGATAAGAAGTGTATCGGTATCTACTTTACGTTCTATTCCATCAAGGGTTAAGAAATTAACCGTCTCAGGATAAGTTTTAACACGAATTTTGGATACCTTTGCATTATCAAACGCATGCATCGGCTGACCCAACTCTATCATAAGGTAATTCGTTAAATCGGCCAGCAAATTGATCGGTCTCATTCCGCAGTAGGTCAGACGAATTCTCATATTAATAGGAGACTTTTTCTGCTTGATATTAGCAAGTGTGATGCAGCTGTAACGGAACGCTTTATCCGAGCCTTCTACCTTAACATCAACCTCTGCCAAATCCTTATAAATACTAGTATTAACCACCTCAAGCGGTTTTAACGGTCTCTTGGTCAGTACGGAGATTTCTCGTGCAATTCCGTAATGGCCCCAGAGATCAGGACGATTTGTAAGGGATTTATTGTCTACCTCAAATATAGTATCATCCAGCTGCATAAAGGACTTGATATCCGTACCCAGTGGATAAGTATCATCTAACATCATTAGTCCGGAGTGATCCTCACTGATGCCTAATTCCTTCTCTGAACAACACATACCATGACTTATTTCTCCAGCTATCTTTGCTTCTTTAATCTCCAAGTCACCTACCTGACCGCCAAGCTTAGCAAACGGAACAATCGCTCCTACAAAAACGTTAGGGGCACCGCAGACACAGTCTACCACTTCAGAACCAAGATCTACTTTAACCAAATGAAGCTTCTTTGAATTTGGGTGATCATTAATCTCAATAATTTTACCGACAACAACATCTTTGATGTTTTTACCATACTCATAGATATCCTCTACCTCAGCTGTAGATAAAGTAAACCTACCGATTAATTCTTTTAAATTAATTCCGGATAGATCCGTGAATTCAGAAATCCAATTCATTGAAATGAACATTTTTTATTTCCTCCCATCTATACTGTAAATTGCTTTAACTGCTTTAAATTACCACTGTTAAACAAACGAATATCCTTAATGTTATATTTCATCATAGCAAGTCTTGTCAGACCAAGACCAAATGCAAAACCGGTATATTTTTCTGGATCGATACCACCCAAACGAAGTACATTTGGATGTATCATACCGCAGGGCAGAAGCTCCAACCAACCGGAATTCTTACAGGTAGGACAGCCAACACCGCCACAGATTGCACAATTGATATCAAGTTCAAAGCCAGGTTCCACGAAGGGGAAGAAACCAGGTCTTAAGCGAACTTTAACATCCCTTTGGAATACCTCGGTTAAAAGCACCTTCATAAAATAGATTAAGTTGGAAATAGAAATATCATCACCAATCATCATACCTTCCATCTGGAAGAATGTATTTTCGTGGCAGGCATCTATATTCTCGTTACGGAAGCACCTTCCAGGAAATAATACTTTTAACGGTTCACCCGGCTTTGGCGCACCGTATTTTCTCATAATTGCATTTTGAGCTGCGGAGGTATGAGTTTTTAACAACTGACCATTTTCTAAATAGTAAGTATCCGTCATATCTCTGGCTGGATGGTTTTTCGGGATATTAACACCCTCAAAGTTATTAAATTCCGTCTGGATTTCCAGACCATCTTCTACGATAAATCCCATGGTTTTGAAAATATCTTCAATCTGCTTTTGTACTATTGTAATCGGATGCATTGTACCAACTGCTTTTTCAGAAGGAATTGAATAATCGTAGCGTTCTGCACTTTGAATCTCTTTTAAATATTCCTTTTCTTCCATCAGCTTCTGATATTCAACAATTGCCTTTTCAATTTCGTCCTTCAGCATATTAACTTGCATTCCTACAGCTTTTTTTGCTTCTGCGTCCAGATTACGAAGATCCTTTAACGCTTCGGTTACAAAGCCTTTTTTACCAAGAAATGCTACTCGAATCCGTTCCAGCTCCTCTTTCAATTTGGCTGCTTTTAATTC
>JAQUYQ010000005.1 GCA_028691795.1 Herbinix sp. | reverse complement strand
TCATTTTAGGGGATCGATTTAAATATGAAGTAAGTTATTAGATAAGGAAAAAACTAAATTCGAATTCTCGAATGCTTTCTTGCTAATGTTGACTGTAATAGATAATATTTTTTATGCTATAACAAAATCAATATATTGAATCCGGCATTCGAGATTAAATTCGTTTCTTTAATGACAATTCATAAATATATCTTATTGGATGTGATAATTTATTGTATCCACTAAATAAACAATTCCAACAAACTATGCATGCTCTAATTTTTCTTTTTTATTATCTATGCACCCGTTCTTAGAAAAAGCCTTGCGAAAACTATTATCATAATAGGCTTCTACACTCAAATCCAACTGTTTTTCGTAAGTATGTAACTACCCGTACCATTCCGGATCTAGTAAATCAGAACTTTATAACAGAAGAAAAAAATCGAATATGGTGTACTGACTTTACTTATTTATTCCTGATTGACGGAAGCAAAGGTTACAAACAAAATACAAATTTCAAAAAAGGAAATTGATCATTTAGATATTAGATATATGGATGTTGAACATTTCCAAAGTTTATAGAATTCTTCAATATTACGTAGCCTATTTTGTCTGAAGCTTGTCCTTTTCATTCAAGAAAAAAATCTTTTTCTAAAAGTATTATTGATTAAGTACCCTATACACGAAAAGAATTTATCAAATATAATACTATACATGATAAATAAATATGCTTTTTGGTATCGGTTAAGTATTAAAAAATATGTTACTTTAGTTCCATTTAATAATTTTATCGTTCAGCTATAAATTACACTCCTTTTTGGCATAATAATTATATTAATTAAATTAGTTAATTTTTGAATTTCTTAAATTATAAGAATAAGGGGTATATCAAATGAAAACAGAACATGTAACAAATAAAGGAACACAAACCACCCGTATTCCCAATAAATTAGCCGAAGAAAAATCACCCTACCTTCTGCAGCATGCCTATAACCCAGTAAATTGGTATCCCTGGGGGGATGAAGCCTTTGCAAAAGCAAAAAAAGAAAACAAGCCAATATTCCTTTCCATCGGATATTCCACCTGCCACTGGTGCCATGTGATGGCTCATGAATGTTTTGAAGATCAGGAGGTATCCGAACTTTTAAATGCTTCTTTTATAAGCATTAAGGTGGATAAAGAGGAACGGCCGGATATTGATACAGTATACATGACTATCTGCCAGGTTACCACCGGACACGGAGGATGGCCGCTGACCATTCTTATGACACCGGAACAGAAGCCCTTCTATGCCGGCACATATTTTCCGAAGAATTCACGAGCCGGTGTACTTGGTCTAATGGATTTACTAACCCAGATTAGTTCCGATTGGTTGGATAACCCGGATGATATGTTAAGCACCGGTGATAAAATTGCAGATATCATGAAGCGGGAATTTGAAACTTCTTCGGGAAGTGCTGATATATCAAAGGATTTTGTAAATCTTGCGATAACGCAGTTCAGCCAGAATTTTGATCATGATTTTGGAGGTTTCGGTAATGAACCTAAATTCCCGACACCCCATAACCTGATGTTTCTACTCCGCCATGCGCAGCTTGAAGCAGATGAGAAGTCTTTATTTATGGTAGAAAATACTTTAAAGCATATGTACCGCGGTGGTATTTATGATCACGTCGGTTACGGTTTCTCCAGATATTCTACAGATGCCAAATGGCTGGTGCCTCATTTTGAAAAAATGCTTTATGATAACGCCTTGCTTGCTACTACCTATGTGGAAGCCTTCCAGTATACGAAGGACCCTCTTTACAAAACAGTTGCCGAACAGATATTTGAATATATCCGTAGAGAAATGACCGATCCTGAGGGCGGTTTTTACTGTGCACAGGATGCGGACAGTGAAGGTGTAGAAGGGAAATATTATACCTTTACCCCGGATGAGATTAGCAAAATACTTGATAATGAGGATGGTTCCTTCTTCTGTAATTACTTTGATATTACCCAAGATGGTAATTTCGAAGATGGGAAATCTATTCCTAACCTTATCAAATCCCATGAATTAAAATCAGAGAACGAGAAGGTAATCCGCCTATGTAATAAAGTTTATTCTTATCGATTGGATCGGGCACGGCTGCACAAGGATGATAAAGCTCTTACCTCCTGGAATGCTTTGATGATTAACGCATATGCCATAGCTGCCAAAGTCCTGAAAAATGAAGATTATGTTGATGTCGCCAAGCGTGCTGTGGGATTTATCAATACAAAACTGACTGATCCGAATGGACTTCTGTATGTTAGTTACCGGGATGAAAAGCCTGCTCATTTTGGCCTCATTGACGATTATGCATTTTATGCAATGGCTTTGCTTTCACTTTATGATGCAACCTTCGATATCGATTATATACAACAGGCTTCTTCGCTCACAGATAAGATGATAGAATTATTCTGGGATGAAAAATACGGTGGCTTCTTCCTGAATGCCAAGGATGCAGAGAAGTTAATTTACCGACCAAAAGAAGTATATGATGGAGCAATTCCTTCCGGTAATTCCGTAGCCGGTTATGTACTGCAGCGGCTTGCCAACCTCACAGCCCATCAAAAATATATAGAATATGCCGATAAACAGCTTCGTTTTCTCGCAGGTCAGGTTAAGGATTATCCTGCCGGTCACAGCTTCGCACTGATTGCATTCCTACAGGCTCTCTATCCAACCAAAGAAATCGTATGCGTGGTCAGCGAAAATGAGGATTATAAGGAGCTCTCCGATTATCTGGCAGAACATTTTGAACCCAATACGGTCGTACTATTAAAATCAGAGAAAAACTTTGAGAAGGTATTAGAGATTGCAGATTACGTTGAAGATTATCGTATTATGAATAACAAGACAACCTATTATGTATGTGAAGACCATAACTGTACGGCTCCGACGAATGAGTTGATTTTCCGGAAATAAAATCTGTGAAAATAATAATTCCAAATAAAATTTTTAATAAACAATAAATTATTGTTTCCCACTGCATATGATATAGTAACGCTCTCATGAGGTGCTGTATATGCCGAGAGGATGGGTTTATGAACCGGTAATATCAAATTACGAATCACTTATATTTTATAATGCATTGCAGAAGCATCCTGATTCCTTTAACTATCAACCGATTGCAATTGCAAAACGTGAGGAAACTGGTATAAAGTATCGCTATTTATGTATTGCAATGCCTAAGGTAAACCCGTTTCGTCCCTCCCATTTTGCCGATATAGAAATCTATAAGCCGGAAATGGGTAGGCCTTATGCCACCTGTATATACAAAATTGATTTTGATAAAATGTTTCCTCATAGAATGCCTTACCTTTAAAGGCAGTAACGAATCGGATCATCGCAAACAATCAAAAAAATTGCGCCCATGCCGGGCGCACTAGAAAAAAGATAGGGAACTGTCTCATTGTTCCCTATCCTTTTTCTATGAAGAATCTATTCTTTTTAGGATAATTGGCTTAAATTCATTGTTGCTATATAATTTGCTGCTTTTTTTACCATATCCTGATGGACTTTCTGCACAACATTGGTAGAATGTGTTCTGCTGTTTTTGAAATGAATATCCATATGGCCATCGATACCATTGTTCTTAACGGTATCCAGATTAGTACCCCATCCGTAACCCCCACTACGTCTGCTGACATAGGCTCCTTCCGGTTTATTATCTAAACCTGCATGGGGCATTGCTGTCATTGAGCCTGCCAAGGTGTATTGGCTGATCTGCACTACAACTGCTCTCCGCTCCCAGCCAAAGCCTCCCCATATCTCTTTGATCGTTTTTGTATCTGCTGTCGTAAGAGGTTCTACATCCGCATGATTGGTTCCATAGGTTCTTTTTACCTGAAATGATTTTCCGGTATCTACATCCGTTACAACTGCATTCATTCCTCTTTTCCATATGTCTTTTACTTGAGTAAACCAATCCAAAGCGCCACTGTACTCAGTGGATGTACTAAATGAAGCCACCTTAATAACAGATCCTGTAACCGCCTTAACTGGAGTATTCCCAATCAGAATACCCATTGTTTTTTTCCCAACGATACCATCGGCTGATATGCCGTTAGCTCTTTGAAAGCGTTTTACTGCTTCCTTTGTTACACTTCCATAATAGCCAGTCGTTTTGGGATATGTATAATAACCTAATGTCTGAAGGGAAGATTGTACCTTCGTTACCTCAGTACCTCTTGATCCTACTTTCAATAAAGTTGCTGCATAAGCATTAACAGGTGCTAAAGCCATGATTGTCGCCATACATATTGCTGCTAAACGAATTACATATTTATCTTTCATATCCGGTCTCCTAACTTAAGTCTTATTACTGTCTTAACTTTATTGTATTACGCATTTATTAAGATGTCAACCATATATTTAACATTTATGTAATATTTAATTTACATTTATGTAACATTTGGAAAGAGAGGTATTCCTTACCTATAAGAAAAAGACTATCTCATACTATCCATAATCTGCATACAAATGCAGCACCAGATAGTTTGAGATAGCCTAAAAACTTGATCTATTCTATTTGTTCCATATTAAATTTATTCTTATTTCTAAACAAGCACTTCATTTACAATCTTTTTGAGCATTTTTTCAAGCAGTGAAATTTCTTCCTTCGTAAACTCACTACGTATACCGTTTATCAAATTCACATTGAAAGGAGAATTTATTCCATAGTTTTTAGAAAATTTATCTGTAACATCAAGAAAATATTCTCTACGATCCTCAGTAGATAAAACTTTCCTTATGTAACCCTTTTCTATTAAATTGCTAATCCTGTAGGTTGCATTTGGCTGAGAGATATTAACATAATTAGCGAATTGATGTACCGTAGGCCGATTTAATAAAAATATTGTTTCCACACAATAAGCTTCGGTTGGGCTCAAGCAATCCTTCTCATCATTGTTGCTTGAAAACAGGTTTTTGCAATAATTATCACGAAATTTAAAATAAAGTTTTTCAAATTCTTTTTCCAGCATATCTTTAACTCCTGTCATTATATAGTTTAAGCTTATTATATTAAATTCATTGCTTTATAAAGTAGTTTTATAATATCGAATTAAATGTTACCATTTTACTTTCCTATTATATACGCAATTGACTATGAAATCAATTATATTTATAAAATCCCATAATTATTTTGACACTCCTAAAGCAATATGCTACAATAAATATGTAAAATTATTCAAACTTGAAAGGATGGTTTTGATGTCGGTATTAACTGTAAAAGAGGTTTGTGCTAACTAGCACGCAATTAAATAGTTCGGGTGCACATTGTGTAACCTTATTTTGTTGTACCCAACTTTCTACCTTTACAGTAAATACTCAAAACTGTCTTGATATAAAAATCGTAAGCTTTATTACGTTCTTTTTCCGTACATTATGAATTGGCAAGGCTGCAAGCATGAGTTCATTGCAGGCTGAGTCCATTCGTTCCTTGGTAAAGAAGCTTATTAAATAATATATACAAGACCTATGCCCACAGGGAGTATTCTACCTATTTGTAACGGTAGTATATTCTGTGGGCATTTTTATTATGTTTGTCTTTCAATATAATAAAAGACAGACTTGTAGATAGTTTTTAATAAACAGAAAATAATATTTGAGATACCGAGGCATCGGTATCCTGGAGGTAACAATGGAAAAATCAATGAGAGCATTAGAATATAATAAAATAATAGAAATGCTATGTGAAAACGCCGTTACTGATACAGCCAAACAGAAGCTTCTTGAACTTAAGCCTTATCTTAGTGAGCGTGAGGTAATCGCCAAAATAAAGGATACAACAGAAGCAAGAAAAATCCTGGATCACATCGGATCCGCTCCTCTTACAGCAATGAAGGATATTAAGATGTTACTAGAATTAGCAGGTAAGGGGGCAATGTTAATTCCGGAACAGCTTACACAAGTAGGCTTATTTATCAATTCCTGCAAACGTTTGAAAGGATTCTTAAAACGCTCAGAATCTCTTTGCGTAGATATCGCCGGTTATGGCGGTTCTATTCGTGAGCTTACCCATCTGTATGGTGAAATCGATAATACAATTCGTAATAACGCTATCAATGATAATGCCTCTAAGGAATTAAAGGATATCAGACGTAAAATCGATCAGGTGAACCAGGAAATAAAAACGAAACTCGAGCGTCAGCTTCGAGGTAAAAAAGAATGGTTTACTGATAGTTTTATCTCTTCACGAAATGGTCACTTTGTTCTTCCTGTAAAACGGGAGTTCAAAAATATGATAAGCGGATCAGTTTTAGATATATCGTCAAGTGGATCTACGTATTTTATTGAACCAACCGCAGTATCAAAATTGAAAGATGAATTATCCGAGCTTGAAATTGCTGAGAGCAATGAAGAACGCAGGATACTTTATGTACTATCATCACTGGTGGGAGAAAATGCCTTCGATATTCAGTTGAACATGGAAGCAATGGAAACACTTGACTTTATCTTTGCAAAGGCAAAGCTGAGTGTTGATATGAAAGCTACTGCAGCAGCAATCAATTCAGAACGCCATATCAGAATAGTAAAAGGTAGGCATCCTTTAATTAAGCCTTCCGAGTGCATTCCACTAGACTTCACCCTTGGTAATGAAATAACCGGTATTGTTATTACTGGTCCTAATACCGGTGGAAAAACTGTTGCTCTGAAAACAGTGGGATTATTACAGCTTATGGCCCAAAGCGGCCTGCATGTTCCCTGTGAATGTGCTGAATTATGTATGAATAATGCTGTACTTTGTGATATTGGAGACGGTCAGAGCATCACAGAAAATCTATCAACATTTTCATCACACATTACTAATATTATCAACATTTTAAACCATACTGACCGGGATAGTTTAGTACTCCTTGATGAATTGGGTTCCGGAACAGATCCGGCAGAGGGTATGGGAATCGCCATTTCTATTCTTCAAGAAATGATAAACAAAGGTTGCCTCTTCGTTGCAACTACCCATTATCCTGAAGTAAAAGAATTCGCAGGTAAGACCAAAGGGCTGTTGAATGCCAGGATGGCTTTTGACCGTGAAAGTTTAAAACCTCTCTATCGTCTGGAAATAGGTGAAGCAGGGGAAAGCTGTGCTCTATACATTGCAAAGCGATTAGGATTTCCAAAACGGATGCTGGAACGCGCTTATCAAGAGGCCTATTTAAAAGATAAAAGCTCAAAGCAAGAAATACCAGAGAACGGCTTTTTGGAACCTGCTACCGAAAATATGGAGAATGAATTAATTACTCCCATCATAACCTCACGTATAGAAAAGTCTGTTCCTATAAAGCCAGTAAGTACCCGAAGTCAACGGTTTCATATGGGTGATTGTGTTGTAGTATACCCGCAGAAGAAAATTGGTATTGTATTTAAAACAGCGGATGAAAAAGGTGAGGTCGGGGTTCAGATACAAAAGAAAAAAGAATTCGTAAACCATAAACGATTACAGTTAAAGGTAGCCGCAACCGAGATGTATCCGGAGGATTATGATTTCTCAATCATCTTCGATACCGTTACAAATCGAAAAGCCAGACACAAGATGGAGAAAGGTTATCAATCTGGCCTTGAAATCAAATATGAGAAGGAAATTTAATTTCTACAATTAACTATTAAGGTAAATAGAATACAGTAAAGATGTATTCTATTTACCTTAAACTGGTTTACGATATTACTTATTGCCGAAGGTAACCACTCTTGGTTCATTATAAATCTCTAATGTTACTAATTTCAACTCCTACCCACTGGATAAGTAAATCATACATATCCTTATAGTCTTTCTTTAGGCTTACCGGTTTAAATGAGGTAGTTACAAAGCAATGATCTGATACACCAAACGCCCTGATTTGTTTTGTCTTGGCATCAAGTACTTGATACTCTATCTTCATTTTAATTCCATTAAAAAATTTTAATTTTGCAGTTATTATTACATTTTCATTAAATCGTACGGAGGATTTGTACTCGCAGGAAACCCCAAGCACCGGTGAATATACCCCTGCTGCCTCTATTTTGTCATACCCCAGACCTATTTGTTCCAGGAAATCGACTCTTGCTTCCTCAAACCAGCGGATGTAATTTGAATGATGGACTACCGCCATTTGATCTGTTTCATAATACTTTGCCTGATGAATATAGGGTTTTAAGTCTTTTTCTATGGTAATTCCTTCTGAAGTATTTTCACCTGCTTTATTACTTTTCTCTGTGTTTATTATAATATCATCCTTATAATCTTCCATCTGACTACCTCCAAAACTATTATGCTCATCATAACAGATATAGGAAAATACGTCAAAAATTATTATCTAAACAGATAAAAAATTTGACGTATTCGTATTATTAATATTCTTAATATTAACTAAGATATATAGTATGTCTTATGCTACTTTAAAATCAATCAATTAAATAAAACTTCGCAGTACAAAGACTAGAGAATTGCTAGGTAAAATCAGCATGTAACACCTAAATCAAACCATTAGTTATGATATTTTTAGGATGGCGCCTTATTTTTAGTTGGTACATTTACTTATGGATTTTGAATATGGTTTAGAGCTGAAAAAAAGCATGTTTGACGAGCATCGCGAGGAGTTTGCGTTTTTCAGCTCTGTATTTGCCATATGAAAAATCCATTAGTGAATTCCAACTTAAAATTGAAGCCAGAATGAAAATATCATAACTGATGGGTTCTTCACATAACTTAAATGCTGATTTTATCAAGCATATTAATAACATTTATCTGCGAAGTTTTAGTCAATGTCAATTAATCTTAAATTGATTAACCGTTCCACCTAGCTCTTCCATAAGTATTTTAACATTGAGCAGATCATTCTTAATTCCTTCCATAATTGCATATTGCTCTTGCGTCTCTGCTGAAGTTTGCTGTGTCCCAGCACTTAAATCTTTTGCAACTTGGGTTAGGGAAATAGTCTTATTCAACACATTTTTGCTATCTGCTTCAATATGAATAATAGCTTGTGCAATCTCTTTAATACGTGTATTAATCTTTTGATTAGAATCGGATAGCTTTTCCAGGTTATACTTAACCTGCGACATCACATTAACACCGTTTCTTGCTTGGACAACACCGCTGCCGATGGCTTCACTTGAATTATCTATTTCCATTTGTACTGCCAAAATCAATTCATTAATTTTTTTGCTGGCTTCACTTGATTGTTTTGCCAAGTTCTTAATTTCAGTAGCTACAACAGCAAATCCTTTACCATGTTCCCCCGCAGAGGCAGCTTCAATGGATGCATTCAAAGCCAACAAATTGGTTTGTTTTGAAATAGCTGTAATAATATCACTGAATGCTAATACCTCAGTGAATTTATCCTCTAATTTTTTCATTACTAAAGCAGTTGTATCAACTGTATCATTTACCAGATTAATTTGTTGTACTGAGCTATCTAATTTATCAGAAGCCTCCTGCATATCCAGCATTGCAAGATCTGAGTCATTATTAACTGAGTTAATATTATTTGTAATATTTTCAATCTCAGTAAATACCCGTTCCATAGAGTCTTCAACATCCTGCACACTATCTACCTGCGAGATAGCTCCAAGTGCAATTTCACCCACTATCTTCGTAATTTCCTCAGTTGCTCTATTAGATATATCTACATTGCTGTTTAATAAATCAACTTCATTTACTACTTTTTCCGAATTATTACGGATATTATGTATCATTGATGACATATTCCCTATCATCGATTGGAACGCATCGGACAGACTACCTACTTCATCCTTGCGATTACTATTAATTTGAACGGTTAAATCTCCTTTCTTAATTAATTGTATTTTTGAATGTAATTTCTTTAAGGATTTAATGATTAAATAGGATATATACACTGCCATCAGGATACTTATTAAAAATACAAACGCAACAATAATATACATATTCCTATTCGCTTTTTCTAATTGATCGGCCATATAGTTTGCATCAAAATCTGCACCTAAAATACCAATGACTTCTCCTGCAGCGTTCTTTATTGGCACATATCCTGATACTAATATACCATATTCCTCTGTCTCATCAAATTCATATGTTTCATTACCTTCAAAAGCAGAAAACATTACATCAGTCATATCTTCCTCTACATCTCCTATAAGAGATGCATCTTCGTCATCTAATCCTATGCCATCCACTACATAAATATAGGTTCCATCTTCTGCTTTCCTCATTGTATATAAATATTTCAGTCCAGTACTTAGTTTTTTATCATTTAGTTCTTCTCTTAATTGTATGTAGTAATCTTTTTCCATATCATCAGAAGTCTTTAGTTCAGCATATTTTTCTGTATCAATGGTAGAATTAACCGAACTTGTAATATTCAGCGCCATCTGCCCCATTGTATCTTCTATCGTAGTCTTTGCTGTCATATATGCAAAATATTGTATTGTCATTGAAGATATTAATACCAATCCTGCACATAACATTATTATTTTAAACATTAGCGAGTTTAAGAAATTTTTCATATTAATAACCATGCCTTTCATCAAAGCCTACAAACTTTCGGCTGCAGGCAAAATTTGCGTGTGAAAAATCTTTGATTTTTCACACTAATACCCCCTCATTATAGTGTACATCTCACCTTAACTACACATAACAGAAACTATTGAAACTATTTTCACAAATCTTTTTTAGAACATTATATCTTATTTTATACTATTTTTCTATATAAATTATTATATTGTGACATATCTATGCATATAATCCAAAATGTATCCAATGAATTTATCACATAATTATCATTTAAATTTCATTAAATCAGGGATATTAACAGTATTATTGAAAATACTATTTGAAGGAGGTGATAATATGATAACGAACGTAACTTTAACCACAAAAGAAAAATACTTGCTAGAAGACGCAAAATCTCACGAAGAAATCTGTATTGAGAAATATACTAATTATGAAAATTTAGCATGTGATGCACAACTCAAAGCAGTTTTTCGTAGTAATGGCCAAAAAGAGAAGGAACATCTGCAGACAATAAATCAATTACTTACCGGACAGGTACCTTCTATGAATCAAAGCAGTCAAGACAGTAGTCAGCAACAAGTCGGACAAACTGGTCAAAGCCAGACGTCTCAGCAAGCTACTGTTGATAAACAAAGCAGTGGTGCCGTTAATTTCAAGGCATCTGATAAGGAGCTGTGTAGCGATATGCTTATGACAGAAAAATATGTCTCCGGTGCTTACGATACTTCAATTTTCGAATTTAAAGATGCACAGGTTCGTGATGTATTGAATCATATTCAAAAAGAAGAACAAAAGCATGGCGAAGCAGTCTTTGCTTATATGCTAAGTAAAGGAATGTATACGTTAAGCTAGTTTCTTCTGCTATACAAACTTAATATACGATATTTAGTAAATTGGTGCGTCAATTCACTTGATATGAATGCAAAATACCCCTTCTCATATAAAACGAAAGAAGGGGTATTATTTCGGTATTATTTCGGTTTTATTTGAATCTTATTTTGGTCTTTTTATAATATCGATTGCTCGTTAAAATATAGTAACTTGTTATTTCATAAGATTCATTATTAATTTTTCGTAATATTTACGGTATTTCGCAACACTTGTGTTCCAAGAGGCATTATATTTCATGCCATTGACAATTAACTTATTCCAATCAGCAAAGTGGTAAGCATTAACGGCTTGTTTTATTGCTATAGTAAGTGCTTCTACAGTCCAATTTTCCATATAAAATCCACAAGCTCTTTCAGGATATTTCTTAATATCAAGGACAGTATCTTTTAAACCGCCCACCGGATTAACAATCGGCACCGCTCCATATCTCATGGCATAAAGCTGACCCAGTCCACAGGGTTCAAATAAGGAAGGCATAAGATAGATATCTGCCGCTGCATAAATCTTCTTTGCAAGTGTAGCTGAATAATTAGATTCAAATACCATTATACCTGAATATCCCTCTGCTATACTTTCTAATATTCCTTGATAATAAGGATTACCGGAGCCCAGAATGATTAACTGAAATGTGTTCAGATCAGAATGACTGATTGATTTAATCAGAATATCGATTCCCTTGGTATAATCTAATCTGGTCACCATTGCTATTAAGGGTATTTCAGTATCAGGCAGTCCATATTCTAAACGCAGCAATGTCCTGTTCTTCTTTTTTTGTTCCAGACTTTTCATATCATAGGGATAGGTTAATACCCCATCCAGTTTTGGATTATAGCTTTCGGTATCAATCCCATTTAATATTCCTACCATAGGACCTGCTCTTCCAGCAATTAGTTCGGACATTCCATAACTATATTCCGGTTGTACTATCTCTCCTTTATAACCCGGACTAACAGTAGTAAGCAAATCAGAATATATGATTCCGGCTTTCATAAAGTTCAGCCATTGTGGGTATCCCAGCCTCCCCGCTTCCTCCTCCGATACATATTTTTCTAAATACGATGGAGGAATAAAGCCATGGTAGGATATATTATGAATGGTATACACCGTTTTTATAGATGGAAACTCCTTTTTTAATAATAGCGGGAGGAATCCCGTATGCCAATCATTCGTATGTACAATGTCTGGTTTATATTTAATATTTTTAAGCATTTCTATAATTGCTCTGCAAAAGAAATAGAAGCGTAAACCATCATCCTCGTAAGCATATATATTATCCCGATAAAAATATCGATCATTGCCTATAAAATAAGTAATTATATCCTTACACTCAGGGTCTGTCTTCAGTACACAGGTATCATATTCATTATCCATTGGTACCGAAAAATCTGTCAAATATTTAAGTTTCCTATCGATACGTTTATATAAAGGCATAACTCTTCGTACTTCCATATCCTCATAATTAAGCAGTGCCGTAGGGAAGCTCTTTCCAACTTCCCCAAGACCTCCGGCACTGGCATAAGGTGATATTTCTGCACTTACATATAGAATTTTAATTTTTCGCTTCATTTTGTCTAGGCCTCAGGCTTCAATGTACGGTAAAGTTCCAAATATTTTTCAGCAGAGCTTAGCCAGCTGTAATCACATGACATTGCAGCTTTTCTAAGCTTTGTACGCAGTGTTTTCTTTTGATAAAATGATAATGCTCTTCTTATCGTATTTAACATATCATGTGCATTATAATTAGTAAAGCTAAAGCCGTTTCCTTCTCCTGTTTCGTCATTATAAGAAATAACTGTATCTTTTAATCCACCAGTTTCTCTTACGATTGGCAGCGTCCCGTATCTTAAACTGATTAACTGGCCTAAACCGCAGGGTTCAAACAAAGATGGCATCAAGAAATAGTCTGAGGCAGCATAGATCTTATGTGCAAGTCCATTATCAAACCGGATATTGGCAGAAACTTTTCCCGGATAGCGATTCATTGCCTCGTTAAATAATCTCTCATATTTCTCATCACCGGTTCCCAGAACAACCAGCTGCACTTCATCACTCAGTATTTCATCTAATACACAAGCGATCAAGTCCAGTCCCTTTTGATCAACTAATCTGGATATTAAGCCGATTATTGGAACCTCTTCATCAATCGTCAGTTTTAAATCCTGCTGCAATGCAGCCTTATTAGCCGCTTTACCTTTTAGATTAGATTTTGAAAAGTTCTGGTATATCAGCGGATCTTTTTGTGAGTTAAATTCCTCATAATCAATTCCATTCACAATTCCATGTAAATCATTGCTTCTGGCATTTAATAGCCCATCCATCCGTTCACCATAGAATGGATTTTTAATTTCCTGGGCATAGGTTTCGCTAACCGTAGTAAGCATATGGGCATAAACCAGTCCACCCTTCATAAAATTACCGGAATGATAGAATTCCAATTTATCATCGGTAAAATAGGAAGCATTCAAATCGAACCATTCCTTCATTTCATCAATTCCATATATGCCCTGATACCTGAGGTTATGGATTGTAAATACGGTTGACATATTCTTATAAAGTTCCTGATGGCGGTAGCCTGATTCCAATAGAACCGGAATCATACCCGACTGCCAATCATGGCAGTGAATAACATCAGGTATAAAATCCAGATAAGGAATTGCTGCCATTACAGCCTTGCAAAAGAAAGCAAACCGCTCACAATCATCATTATAGCCATACAGGCTGGCCCTGTTAAAATAATCTTCGTTGTCTATAAAGTAATATGTTACTCCGTTATATTTGGCCCGCTCTATACCACAATACAGGTGTCTCCACCCTAAGTTTATATAAATATAGCAATTATGTACGATACTGTCACGGAGTTTTTCCGGTATTGTCCCATATTTAGGCATAATTACTCTAACATCCGCACCCAGTTTTAATAAAGCCGATGGTAAAGAACCCAGAACATCTGCCAACCCTCCTGTTTTTGCAAAAGGGCTAGCCTCTGAAGTTGCCATTAATATTTTTACCATAGTAACCTCCATTCCGCCGCTTAACGGCGGTACTAATATTCTCCAACAATCTATATAATTGCGCTCTTGCGAATTACTACAGGATAACTTTCCTGTCCTATCAATTGTTTCCCTTTACGAATGATAACTTCCTTGTCCAATATCACATTTTCGAGAACAGCCTTTTCCTGAATCTCTGTCTCTTGCATTATAATACTGTTCTTCACTACAGCACCCTTCGCAACTTTTACTCCACGGAAAAGAACACAATTCTCAATACTGCCTTCAACGATACAACCATCTGCCACCAACGAATTTTCCACTATAGAATTATCTCCGTATTTGGCAGGAACCTCATCCTTAACTTTTGTATAGACCGGCCCGGCATGATGGAACAGTTCATAGTGATTATCCAGATCAAACAGCTCCATATTATGTTTAAAATAGGAATGGATACTATCAATCTTTGCAAGATATCCATTATAGGGATATCCTAAGATACGTAGCTTTTCCTTATTCTTTATGAATATATCTTTATTTAAGTCATATTGCCCTCTTGCAACGCATTCCTCGATTAAATATTCAAATAATTTTTTATCTAAGATATACATTTCCATAGAGATCTTGTCTGACATTGGAGTAGCCGGTTTTACTTCAATATCCCAAATCCGGTTCTGCTCGTCGGTACGGATTAATGTATGTCTTGACAGCTCTTTCTTGGTCGTATTTTTCTCCTGTTTATATATTACGGTGATATCCGCCATATTATCTTTATGGAATTCCATCGCATCATCATAGGTTAGGTTGCATACCATGGAGCTTCCGGAGATAACTACATATTTCTGGGGACTTCTTCGGATATAAGACATGTTACTATGGTATGCATCGATTTCTCCTCGGTACCACCCCGTATTATCAGAACTTACATACGGGGGGAGAATAAAGAGACCACCGCTTTTCCGGTCAAGATCCCATTGCTTTCCGGAATCCAAATGATCCATTAGTGAGTGGTAATTATTTTGTGTAATCAATCCTACATTTATTATTCCCGAATTAATCATGTTCGATAAGGTGAAATCTATAACACGGTATCTGCCTCCAAAAGGAAGTGCAGCAACAGATCGCCTTAGAGTAATCTCTCGCAGGCTAATATTACTTTCACCTGTATAAATAATTCCCATCGTATCTCTCATAATACCTCCATTCTGCCGTCAGGCAGCTCAAAGTGTGAGCGAAAAGTACGCTATCGTGCTTTTTGCAAACTATCCTCCTTAATCATACAACTGCTTGATAAGCTCTAAAGTTATCTGCGTCAATCATAATCCCTTTATCCAATTTAAAACCGGATGGCAATACTAGATTTTCTCCGATCACCGTAATCTCACTTTCTTTCACATCCTGCTTATTATCCTCTTCTGTACGAGCTTTATAGCCTATGTAGCAATTATCACCAATTACTGTGTTTTCTGCGATGATAGCATTCTCAATAACCGTATTTTCACCTACCTTGACATTAGGCATAAGGATGGAATTATGGATTTTGCTTCCCCTTCCGATTGTAACACCGGAGAAAAGCACCGAATGATATACATCTCCATAAATAATTCCACCTTCTGTAATAATACAACGTCTTACGTTAGCTCCCAAGGCAATAAAGTGAGGCGGTTCCACCGGATTTCTGGAGTAAATTCTCCATCCGTGATCATATAAATCAAGCTCGGGCGCTTCTTCGAGCAAATCCATATTAGCTTCCCAAAGACTCTGGATTGTCCCAACATCTCTCCAGTATCCTTTGAAAGGAAATGCAAACATGTGCTCCCCATCCTTTAACATCTTTGGAATAATATCTTTGCCAAAGTCATTGGTAGATGTGGAAGTATTTTGATCTTCGATAAGATATTTTCTGAGTTTTTTCCATTTAAATATGTAGATACCCATAGATGCTTTGTTACTGATTGGTTTTTTCGGTTTTTCCACGAACTCATATATCTGATTCTCATCGTCTGTATTCATGATGCCAAAGCGGCTTGCATCTTCCCAGGGCACCTCTAAGATCGCAATGGTAACATCTGCCTTCTTTTCTTCGTGGAATTCAAGCATCTCACTATAATCCATTTTATATATCTGATCACCGGATAAAATAAGAACATATTCCGGTTTATACGTATCAATGAATTCTATATTTTGATAAATCGCATTAGCAGTACCGGAATACCATTCACCAGCTGACTGTTTCATATAGGGAGGAAGAATTGAAACACCTCCATTAAGCCTGTCAAGGTCCCAGGGCTGCCCAATGCCAATATAGGAATTAAGCTTAAGGGGTTTATATTGTGTTAGTACCCCTATTGTATCAATTCCCGAATTGGTACAATTGCTTAATGGGAAATCAATGATTCGATATTTCCCCCCAAAAGGTACTGCCGGTTTTGCAGTATTCTTTGTTAAAACTCCTAACCTACTGCCCTGTCCACCTGCCAACAACATTGCTACACATTTCTTTGTTACCATCAAAAGTCCTCCTTTATAATTATGTCAATTTAAAAATCAAAAGTAGTAGTTTCCACTGGTTTATAAAAAACAGCGGATAGGGGTGGTATTTCGAGTATAATTGATTGTCTGAAACCGTGGCAAGGTATGTCACCTGGAGAAATGATATCCCCACATACAATTTGGGTTCCTCCAAAACGTTTGTCATCCGAATTAAATATCTCCTTAAAACCTGTCGCTTCTGGTACTCCCAATATATAATTATCTCTTCGAACAGGTGTAAAATTAATTACTGTAATTATATAATCACTCGGTTTACATCCCTTACGCATAAAGGCTATTACACTTTGATTAGCATCATCCGGACTGATCCATTGAAAACCATTCCAACCGCCATCATCTTCCCACAGACAAGGGTTATCCAGATAAAAATGGTTGATTGCTTTTACATATTCATGCATTTTCTTGTGCATATCGTAATCAAGTAAATGCCAATCGAGACTGTTATCATATTTCCATTCAATAAATTGGCCATACTCCCCTCCCATAAAAACAAGTTTTTTTCCGGGATGAGCTGCCATATATCCATAAAGGCTGCGTAAACCTGCAAATTTCTGTTGGTAATCCCCCGGCATCTTATCTAGCAAGGAATGCTTTCCGTGTACAACCTCGTCATGGGATAACGGGAGAATATAATTTTCCGAAAATGCAAAGGCCAATGAAAATGTAAGCAGATTATGACTTCCTTTTCGAAATAATGGATCCATGGAACAATATTTTAAGGTATCGTTCATCCAACCCATATTCCACTTGTAGGTAAATCCTAGTCCCCCATTGCTGACCGGTTCCGTAACTTTCGGCCACTGGCTGGAATCCTCTGCAATCATAAGTGTACCCGGGTATTGTGATGTAACGGTCTCATTCAATTTCTTTAGGAAATCCTCTGCCTCAAGATTCTCTCTGCCACCATACTTATTTGGAATCCAATTATCTCTGGCATAATCCAAGTAAAGTATACTGGTTACCGCATCCACCCGAAATCCGTCAGCATGAAAACATTCTAACCAAAACACTATATTAGAGATAAGAAAACTATGTACCTCATGCCTTCCATAATCAAAGATCAAAGTTCCCCACTGCGGATGTTCTCCCCGTCTAGGATCCGGATGTTCATATATTGAAGTTCCATCAAACCGGGCTAGCCCATGTTCATCCTTTGGAAAATGTCCCGGAACCCAATCCAGAATAACCCCAATTCCTTTTTGATGACATAAGTCAATTAAATACATGAAGTCTTTCGGTGTACCATATCTGCTGGTAGCAGCATAATAGCCAGTCACCTGATAACCCCAGGAACCATCAAAAGGATGCTCCATGATAGGTAATAATTCAATGTGGGTATATCCCATCTCCATTACATAATCAACTAATTCATCCGCTATATCATGGTAGTTTAAAAAGCCATCCAAATTTCTTTTCCACGAACCCAGATGGACCTCATAGATTAGCATTGGTTTGTCATAGGGTAATTTTAATTTTTTCTGATCCTGCCAAGCTTCATCTTTCCAAGAATATCCCTCTATATCATATACAACGGAAGCAGTTCTTGGCCTTACCTCCGAATAATATGCATAGGGATCTGCTTTATAAACGATTTCACCTGAACCTGATCCTACCGCATACTTATATATTTGGTTTGCCTTAATACCCGGAATAAATATATTCCATACACCTGATTTATTCACCCTTTCCATTGGGTGAGCCTGATCATTCCATTCGTTAAAGTCACCTACTACACTTACGCTGCTAGCATTGGGAGCCCATACACCAAAGAAAGCGCCTTTTTTATTGCCTTTTTTCATTAGATGAGCTCCGAGCATTTGATAGCTTCTATAATTGGTACCTTCATGAAATAAATAGATCTGATCATCGGTTATTATTCCGGGTTTTTTAGTTATTGGCATCTTCTTATTACCTCCCGAATTCCTCTATTTGTCTTCTAAATTAAAACTAATTGTAAGTCTGTATTTTATCAGCAATGAAATTATATGCAGGTACCCTTCAAATATATTCTTAATATTTTTATATTTTTTTATTAATTTATATTTTAGGTAAGTTCAAATCAATTATTATGTAGTAAATTAGGTGTTTGTATATAGGAAGCTCGAAAGCACCACTTTCTAACCAATGCTTGTATTTCTATACTTTCTTTACAACTTTTCCAACATAGCAATAACGCTTTTATAAGTAAGCTAACCAAGCGATATTTCTTTGTATAACCACTTATTTATATAGGTATATTATACCATATATGATGTTATATGTAATTAGATAATTTACATATTATTATATATTTTGTTTATTTTTTCCTTTTATAAAATTCTTTGATTCCCATAAAAATGATCTATTATTTACTTGATATAACATATCGGATGTTGCTACCCGGGTAAATGAAAGCGGAAATACCACCAACACCAGCAACATAGGTAGAGGCATGAAAGGAAATCTGGCGGCGGCAATATGGGCGGTAATGGTGGAAACATGGGTGGTAAAAGAGGCTTCGGCGGCGATATGGCTAATTGAAAATGTTGTATGTATGATTCTTTAGAATTTAGGAATAATAGCATCAGATTTGTTATTAGAATTTTTGTGAGGTAATATTATGTTTATTCCAAAACGAATTTTATTTGAAAAAAATGCATTAAATTATGAAGTCGGAAAAAATATATACAAAAATTTCATAAAGGAGAAGGATATTGAAATAATAGAATTAAGCGGAAATAAAATCCGCGAAAATATACCCGGAGATAATCTATACGATCAGTATCGCGCAGGTAAGAAAACACTGGTAGTTGGGGTAAAAAAGGGAATGAACTTTGCATCCTGTAAACCCTCTGCACACTATCAACTACCATTAATGTCAGGATGTATCGGGCAGTGCCAATATTGTTATCTGAACACAAATATGGGTGATAAATCCTATATGCGGATTAATGTGAATGTCGATGAAATTCTCTATCAGGCACAGGCATATATAAGGCAAAGGCTCCCCGAAGAAACGATATTTGAAGGTTCTGCAACCTCCGATCCGATACCGGTTGTACCTTATTCCAATGCTCTGCACTATACAATAGAGTATTTTAGTACAAGTGAAAAAGGAAGATTTCGTTTTGTAACAAAATTTACAGATGTTGATACCTTATTAGACATTAATCATAATAACCATACCGAAATTCGCTTCACCTTGAATACGGATAAGGTAATACAGGATTATGAACGCGGTACCCCTTCGCTTGATAAGCGAATTGATGCCTGCCGAAAAGTTCTGGAAGCCGGATATCCAACCGGATTTATCATTGCACCTGTTTTTCTTTACGAAGACTGGAAAAAAGATTATCATAACTTATTGATAAAATTAAGGGATAGTCTTCCCGAAAAAATACAGCACCCTTTAACCTTTGAGATCATTTCTCACCGATACACAACAAGGGCTAAAAATATTATTAATGAGGTTTTTCCTGATCATCAGCTTCCGATGAAGGATGAGGACCGCAATTATAAATACGGTCAATTCGGTTATGGGAAATTCGTTTATCCCAAAAACAGCTTAGAAGAAATAGCAGGCTTCTTTCAAGAGGAAATTAATACGAGATTTATTAATAGTGAAATAAAGTATATTATATAAATAAAAAACGGCTGTCTTAAAAGTGAATTAATTCTTCTCTTACCATCAAATGCATAATAATATTTATTATTAGCAGATTTGCAATATAGGTAGAAGAAAAAATTAAAACTTATAAGACAGCCCCTTACTATATCATTATCAATTGTTAAACTAAATTATATTTTGAATTTGTCTATTTCCGATTTTAATCTATTTGTACTTTCCTTTGTATTATTGACAATTTCACGTACCTCATTTGCCTTAAGGTTTGTTTCAGAAATTCGATTGGCAATATCTGTCGTACCTTTAGCGCCTTCATTTGCAGCTAAAGCTACACCATCTACTGCAACGAGTACATTCTCCAGAGAAGCCAAAAGCTCTTCTGCTGTTGCACTGAATTCAGTTACCATATCGTCCACAAATTTAGCATCATTATTATAATAATCTGCCACATCCAGCATAACTTTATAATCACTCGCTACGTTGGTAGACACAAAGGACAATACATCATTAGCACAGTTTGAAAGACGATCAACCGCTCCAGTTACCTTTGTGGTCATATCCTGAATCTTTTGAACCGCATTCTTTGATTGATCTGCCAGTTTTCTGATTTCGCCTGCAACAACCGAAAAGCCTTTACCAGCCTCTCCAGCTCTAGCTGCTTCGATTGATGCATTCAAGGAAAGCAAATTGGTCTGCTCTGTAATCTGCATGATTGCATCCGATAACATCTCAATTTCCTCTACTACCTTCGCATCCTCCATCGCTTGCTCCAAATGTTGCTTAGTATTAACAAAGGTTTCATGTGCTCTCTTTTGAGAATCGTTTACATTATTCTTTGTGTTATCTGCTCTTTTACTTATTTCTCCTGCAGCAATTGCTCCCTCTTGAGATCTCTTTGCTATCGATTGTACCGCTCTTTCAATTTCCTGCGAAGTAGCTGCCATTTCTTGTGAGGATGCTGCTGTTTCTTCCATTCCGGCAGCAAGTTCTTCTGTTGTTGCGGAAACATCACCAACCGTGTCATTTAATTCATTCACATTACCAACGACATGTTGCACATCTTTTTCAATATAATTAGATTCCTTTTTAATACTAATTACTAAATTTCGTAAGGCATTCTTCATATCACTGATTCCATGTGTTATTGCACCTATTTCATCTTTTCTTAACAAATCTTTTTTATCAATTTCCTGGGTAAAATCACCCTTGGCAATATACTTAATATTATTACTAAGTCTCTTAATTGGTGTAATAGTATAATTGCTTGCTCTTTCAATGGCAAAGGCAATCAAAAGAACGGATATAATTAGTGTTATAATAATATTTACAGCCAATTTATTTAAAACAGATAGTACCTCTTTTTCAGATACAACAACAGCTAAGCTCCAATTCGTACTAGCTATCGGAGTAAAGCTTGCAATTTTTCTGTCACCATTACTCTCATAAATATAGCTTCCCGATTTGCCAGTTTTTATTTTATCTCCAAGAGCTTTTAGTTTACCATTTTCTATCTCACTAATATTTTTCATAATATAAGAGCTATCATAATGAGCTAAAATCGTTCCATCATTATTATTAACAAGATAACCATAACCTGTATTACCATATTTAATTTTACTAATTACTTCAATGATTGTTTTTAGAGTAATATCTCCCGCAAACACTCCTCTTACTGAATCATCGGGATTATTAATTTTGACAACAGCTGGAATTACCATTTGGTTTATTGCTTTATCCATGTAAGGGGTTGAAAATTTAATTTCATCACTTTCAATTCCCTCAATATACCAGGAACGTATCCTTGGGTCATAGTCAGGATCTGGTACCCATCCGGCACCATCGATCATCTTACCATCCACTGTACCTATGTATAAATCAGAAATACTTTCAAATTTTTCTACCATATGACTTAAATAATTAAATTCAACCTCAGGATCTAAATCCACAGTTACGATTGTTTCCTTAACACTATCTATGATTTCAAGCTGTTTTGTAAGCCAGCCATCAATCTTGTTAGCGTTAGCCTGTGATGTTTGAGTCATTATTTCCTGCGTTCTCTCAATAATAATATTTCTAGAAAAAAAGTAGCAAATAGCAGATACAGCTCCTAATGCCACAAGCACAATGGGAATAAGCAAAAGAAGCATTTTAGATTTTAAACTTTTCATAGCAATTACCTCCAGTTATTTAGTTATTTAGTTATTTAGTTATTTAGTTATATTAGATACTTTAGATATAATTATATCTATTTTTACATTATAATACAGAATTGTCAATATAAATACTTATAATATATCTTATTTCATCATAATTCGTCATATTTCAATATTCCTTGCTTCAGTATGTAATATTATCCTACATATTGAAGCATTAATATAATAAGTCAACTAAGAATCAGTAATATCGGTAAAGAAAAACAGCTCTTATAGAAATTACATAAGAGCTGTGGAAAGGGCTTTCATTTTATATTTTTAAGTGGGAAGGAAACAATTTATCACATTAAATTAACGTAATTTTATCCAGAATATCTGTAAGATAAGCAATTGTCACACCGTAATTTGTCATTGGGATGTTCTGCTTCTTTGCCTTTTCAACCCTGTTCATAACATATTTACGATTGAACATGCAGGCTCCGCATTGGATTATAAGATCATATTCAGAAAGATCTTTAGGAAAGTCATTACCGCTTACATTCACAATGGTTAAGCCCTCACCAACCTTCTTTTTCAGCATACGGGGAAGCTTCTCCCTTCCTATATCTTCCGTAAGTGGAACATGGGTACAAGCCTCGGTAATTAATACCTTTGAGTTCTCTGTCAGTTTATTAATAGCCTCTGCGCTAGTTACAAAGTAATCAATATCCCCTTTGTGACTCGCATATAGTACAGAGAAGGAGGTAAGCATACTCTGCTCCGGCTTCTTGTCATATACCAACTGGAATACCTGAGAGTCGGTGATAATAAGCTTTGGTGGTTTTGCAAAGCTTGCCAATGCCTCCTCCAGCTTATCCGAGGTGCAGCTTAATACAATACACTTTTTATCCAGTAATTCTCTAAGTGTCTGTACCTGCGGTAGAATTAAGCGACCTTTCGGGGCCTGGATATCCTGAGGCATAACAAGCAGTACCGTGTCCCCTTCCCCTACTAAATCACCGGTGATACTTTTTGCATCAAAGTCTTCCGGTAGATTACGAATTATTTCTTCTCTTACTTTTTCAATGCCGGCTTTTGAAATGGCACTGATTTTTACCGGCTCAACTTTTAATGCTTCAAAGATTTTATTACGGATTTTATCTGTATTTCTAATTTGGTCTATTTTATTAATTACCATTATAACCGGTGCCTTACGTGCTTTAAACTCCTTTGCCCACTCTAATTCTTGGGTGATATCCTCTTCACTGCATACAATTAGGGCTACGTCGGTTTTATCCATCGCAACTCTGGTTTTCTCTACTCTCATTTGACCCAAATAACCACTGTCATCAAAGCCTGCGGTATCAATCAGGACACAGGGACCAATTCCATAGATTTCAATTGTCTTATAAACCGGGTCAGTGGTCGTACCTGCAACGTCAGAAACCAATGCTGTATTATGTCCGGTGAGTGCATTAATTAGGGTTGATTTACCGCTGTTTCTTTTTCCAAATATACCAATATGAAGTTGATTTGCTCTAGGGGTATCATATAAACCCATTCTTTCAATTCCTCCTTAAAATTATATATTTATGCTAATTTAAATGGAACTGTAAATCGTTAGACAGGCTACAAAACTAAATTCGAATAATTATAGCTGCTCATCAAATTAGTTATCATGCTTAATTTTAATAATTGTGTATAATTTACAAGTCATAAGACTCAGTATTTATTAGTATTTATCCTTATATCTTGATTCTTTTATATTAAAATCTGAAATCTCTCTTACCTGACTTAATACTTTCCAAATTAGCTTTTGCAATCGCATGGACCTTTTCATTAGGGATATTCGATAGTTCTTTCTCAATTAAAGCCTCACCCTTTGCCTTGGTTTCAGGTGATGCATAATCCTCGAGATATTCTTTTAAGGTCATTAAGGCATTTGGCTGACAACAGTTTGCTATCTGACCAGACTTAACCAAAGTCATAAAACGGTCTCCGGTTCTTCCTTCCCTGTAGCAAGCAGTACAAAAGCTTGGTATATTACCTAAGTCAAAAAGCCAGTTTACAATTTCATCTAAGGTTCTGGTATCATCCACATCAAACTGAGCGGAGCTTTCTTCCTCCGGCTCTGCCTCTGCATAGCCGCCGACACTGGTCTTTGAGCCTCCGCTGATTTGGGAAACACCAAGTTTTAGAACCTTTTCCCTGCTCTTCTTGGATTCTCTGGTGGAAACGATAATTCCTGTATAAGGTACAGCAATTCGTAAAATTGCAACAATTTTCTCAAAGATTTCATCCGAAATTGCATTTTGGAAAGTAGAAGGATCAATATCATCTGCTGGTCTGATGCGCGGAACGCTGATGGTATGCGGGCCAACTCCCATTGCTGCCTCCAAATGTTCTGCATGCATTAAAATTCCGGCAAAATCATAACGATACATATTCAAACCATATAGTACGCCCAAGCCCACATCATCAATCCCGCCTTCCATTGCACGGTCCATCGCTTCGGTATGGTATGCATAATTATGCTTCGGACCCGTAGGATGCAGTTGCTCATAATTCTCCTTGTGGTAGGTCTCCTGGAACAATATATAGGTTCCGATGCCCGCCTCTTTTAACTTTTGATAATCCTCAACCGTGGTTGCAGCAATATTTACATTGACGCGGCGGATGGCACCATTCTTATGCTGTATGGAATAAATGGTTTTAATACTTTCCAGAATATATTCCAGCGGATTATTCACAGGATCTTCCCCTGCCTCCAAAGCGAGACGCTTATGTCCCATATCTTGAAGAGCTATGACTTCTCTTCGAATATCCTCCTGCGTAAGCTTTTTACGAGAGATATGCTTATTCACATAATGGTAAGGACAGTATACGCAGCCATTAACACAGTAATTTGATAGATAGAGAGGCGCAAACATAACGATACGATTACCATAAAAATCTTCCTTAATTTTCATTGCTAATTGATAGATTCTTTGAACCTCGTCCTCTAAATCACACTCCAATAAAACTGAGGCTTCGCGGTGTGTTAATCCCTTTCTATTTTCTGCTTTTTTCAGAATATTGTCAATGACCTCACGGTTATTTTTATTTGCCTTCGCATATTCCAAAGTCTCAAGAATCTCTTCATGGTTAATGAATTCTTCTGCTTTTTTTGATTTTACATCATACATAATATCCTCCATTCTGCCGCTATATTGCGGCACAAGCACTGAATATACTTCTTTGTATATCAAGCTGATTTACAATGCCAAGTTAGACTTCCGGCTTAAAATCTCCGCGGTCACTAGTTAGTTCATAGCCGATTTTCTTCATTCTTCTCTCCAGGCAGCAACGGCATTCGGCTGCTTCATCTCCGGTGCAGATTTTGTTATCGTAAAGCTCATATTTCTTACGGACAGATGTCGGAGAAAGGTTCGGCATAACAACATTTGCTCCATGCAGTATTCCCATCTCTCTACCGTTAGGATCAATCGTACCAAGTGCGGTAGTTGCAGGTATTAACGCATTCGGCATCATAAGGCGAAGAATACTAATGATAACCAAAGTCTGTTCCAAGGTCCCCCTTGACTGCTTTGCAAAAGGTGTCTGATGGTGTGGAATAAATGGTCCAATACCTATCATCTCGGGTGAAAGTTCTTTAATAAAAATCAGATCTTCTGCAATGTTTTCTAAGGTCTGGTAAGGTGATCCAACCATGAAGCCTGCTCCTACCTGATATCCGATTTCTTTTAATTCCTTTAAACATCGTTTTCTATTTGGAAGGCTAAGCGTCTTTGGATGTAGCTTATTATAATGCTCCTCATTAGCTGTCTCATGCCTTAACAGGTATCTGTCAGCACCTGCTTCATGAAAGCGTTGGTAGCTGTCATAGCTTTTCTCTCCGATGGATAATGTAATTGCACAATCCGGATAATCCTTTTTTATCATTTTTATTATCGTTATGATATCATCATCCGAATAGCTTCCATCTTCTCCACCCTGCAAAACAAACGTATGAAAGCCCAGTTCATAGCCTTCCTTGCAGCATGCTATTATTTCTTCATTGGTAAGCCGATACCTCTCGGCAAGGAGGTTACTCTTTCGAATACCGCAATAATAGCAGTCATTTTTACAATAATTCGTAAATTCAATCAGCCCCCGGGTATATATTTTATTATCAAACTGTTTCTTCGCCGTAAGCTGTGCCCTTTCCCTAAGAAACTCTTTATCCTCTTGTGACAGATTGGACAAAAGAGCTATAAATTCTTCCTTGGATAAGATCCGTTGTTCTTCCAATTGCTTGATTAAATTTTTGATATTTACCATATATCCTCTCACTTTCTTTACAATTCAAGCTTTATCTATTTGCTTATCTTTTGTACAAAAACTTATTAAAGTACGCAAAAAAATCCTTGAACCGACAAGGCACAAGGATAGTATAAATCCATCAATAAATCTCCTATTCGACTTCAACAGCTTCAGAAATTAAACCTACTTATTGCTGCGAAACTTTTAAAACGGGACTTTGGATAAACTCTATTCTTCGCCTTCTTACTTGGGCTTACCCTCGTTGTCAGCACGAATATTTTGTTATTTATTTAACAATTATATATCATTATTCATTACTTGTAAATATAAAAAATCATTTAACTTCCTTTTTATCTTTTGCTCTTGCACATCTGGTTAATATAACTGGACAAAGTAATAGAATAACCGAACCCCATATCGCTTTGACCCCAAAAATTAAAGTAACTATACCGCCTACTATTGCTCCGATTATAAATGAAAGAACTATAATAAAATAGCGGAAAGCCCTGATTGCCGACGCACGGTCTTTTCCTGTGACTGCTTTATAAATCGCTTGAGAAAAGGAACGTAGATTACCTGTCATCATGGTTGTAGCATAAGCCGTATCCACCAACTTGCAAAAGGAGCAAACCTGAACAGAAGCAACAAAGGAAATGATCACGGTTACAATGATATCCGGAAACTTCTGCGGTATAAATCCTATTGCAAAAAGTATGAATGTCTCAAGGATTAATATTGCCCTAGGCCAATCGAATACGAATAAACGAGGCGAAGATTTCTTTATCATTTCAACTACAATTACACCTATAATAAAAGCTAAAATAGGTGGGATATATAATAATGCCTGCTTCCATTCTCCTTTGGAAGCATGTATCCCCAATAACACAATATTTCCTGTCTGGGCATTCGCAAAAACGCCATGCCTGCAAATATAAGTATAAGCATCCAGGAAGCCTCCAACAACGGAAAGCAGTATCCCAAATGGAACAGACTCATATAATTGTATTTTATTAATTGCTATTTGCATATTATCCGTTGAATTCATTTAACAGAAAGCCTCCTTATTATGTCGTGTAATTAATTATCTTTTATAGATTATAGCAAGACTCAGATAATTTACAATCATAATTATAAAAAAAGAGGACTTCTATTATAGAATAATTTTTATAAATAGTAAGAAGCATATTTAATATTCAAAAGGCTTTTGCAAACATGAAAAATATGTTTGCAAAAGCCTTTTCATTATACTATCTTAGCTTTCTTCGTTTGCTTACCGGCTTTCCAAGTATTTCAGACCAAATAATTGCCTCCTGTAACTGCTCTGTTGATACGAAGCTACCCTTATTATTTGCTGATCCCATACCCGATTTTTGATAGTCTATTTTAAATTCTACCGGTTTTGACTTTAACTGTTTTTCTGGTAATGGTTTATCGGCTAAAGGTCTTTCTGCTGTACGATTTACCGATTCGGATTTATTATTTATAGGATCTGTATTGCGCTTTGTTACAGAGAAATTATTTATAACCGGCATCCAAGCATCATAATTTTTTACAGAAGATTTATCTGCAACAGGCTTACCTGTAGTTTGCTGTTCTGCAGTTTGATATCCTGTAGTTTGCTTTCCTTCAGAAAGCTTTTTTATAACAGAACCAGGACTTGTAGGCATTCTATACATCGGATTTCTATCCATTGTCATTTCCTCCGATTATTCTCTACTTATTTATTTTACACTTCCGTCAGTTATCGATTTCTTTGAAGATTCGGAGATTTTTTCTCTCATCTTGGTATCTGCTTTCACGTTCTGCATATCATAATAATCCATAACCCCTAAATTACCTTCTCTAAGTGCCTGAGCCATAGCTTTTGGTACCTCTGCTTCCGCTTCAACAACATAGGCACGCATTTCCTGTTCCTTGGCAACTGCCATTGCCCTTCTTTCCTCTGCTTTTGCCTGGGCAATGTTTTTATCCGCTTCTGCCTGTAATGTCTGCAGCTGAGCACCGATATTTCTACCAACATCAATATCTGCTATATCAATGGATAAGATTTCAAATGCAGTTCCGGAATCCAAGCCTTTACTTAATACTCTCTTTGAAATGTCATCGGGATTTTCCAGCACTTCTTTATGAGATTTCGCAGAACCTACGGTAGTAACAATACCTTCACCTATTCTTGCAAGTATGGTTGCCTCACCGGCACCACCGACCAGTCGTTCCAGATTAGCCCTGACGGTAACTCTCGCCTTAACTAAAAGCTCGATACCGTCCTTTGCAACTGCTGATACATTGGTGGTCTCAATTACTTTGGGATTAACGCTCATTTTTACTGCATCAAATACATCACGGCCTGCCAGATCAATAGCAGCTGCCTTCTCAAAATGAAGCTCAATACCTGCTCTTTCCGAAGCGATCAATGCATTTACCACGCTATCAACATTACCGCCTGCCAAATAATGTGCTTCCAGCTGATTTACGTTTAAGGAAAGTCCTGCTTTTGTTGCCTTAATTAACGGTAGTACAATTCTTGATGGAGCAACACGTCTAAGACGCATACCAATTAGATTAAAGATGCTGACCTTTACGTTGGCAGCCAAGGAGGAAATCCACAAACCGACGGGTACAAAACTGAAAAATAAAATAATTCCTAAACAAATAATACCGATAATAATAACCATTCCAATTGATGATGATGTTGTTGGCATAACCTTTTACCTTCTTTCTATGTAATTTAATAATTACAATTAATAGTTACTGTGGGGGTCCTGTACCTTTACTATTTCCTTTATTACCCTTACTATTTCATTTTCTATTATTCCCATGTTTCTGTAGTTTTCATACAAAAATAGCTATGTTACATTTAAATCTACTTCTTATTACAGAAACAATTTATTAATATTCTAGGACCTTGCTAATCCATTTCGAAACCCAAGGCCTTACTATTCCGATACTTTTACAATAAGCTTCGAACCTTGAACCTTGTAGATAATTAACTGGCTGCCCTTGGATATATATTTTCCCTCTGAGATAACATCAAAATCCGTTCCATCAAAGCTTCCGGTTCCTGTTGGCCTAAGATCCGTCAGAGCAACACCTTGTTTACCCACCATATAATTTAAGTCGTTGGAACTGATATAGCCTTTTTCCTTGTTTTGTTCTTCTTGTAGAATTATCGGTGATTTTAACTTACCTGACGAAAGTAAGCTTAATATAACTGCAAGCATTAAGCCTAAGATTGCCAGTACGATAATTGTTATGATTGCACCTTCCTCAAAGGAGTCTGATATCAAAAATATTGCAGCGAGCAGGCAACCGACTCCGATAAATCCCGGTGCGTGAAGTCCCGGAGTCACCATTTCAATTCCGACTAATATAAATCCGGCAATAAAAAGTACGATTGCTAAAATAAATAACCAGTCAATTGCTTCAAACATACAAATCACCTTCTTTCTAGGAGGAACTTGCCTCCTTATTACTTGTTAATAAATAATTGTTTTGCTACTGTGACCTTTGTCTGGAGATTTCTCGTAATAAACTGGTTCTAATAAAGCATAAGTCAAAACCATTAAAATAATACTTGCAAAAAATAATAAATTTCTGATTAATTTTGAGATATTTGAATAAGTGATAATTACAATCCTATTATAACATAGCAAGTTTCTTTTGCACATAACCATTTCATTCATCAAAGCCTGCAAACTTTGGGCCGCAGGCACAAAATGAATACCGACTTATTACACCCAAATCATTCATGAATAATAACATTATATTTAATTTCCCATAGTAAATATAAGTCCTGTATTCCCTTAATTTAAACAGACTTACGAAATTTTTTTAAATATTTTATCTTGAAATAATCCGAGAAACCTTTTATTAAGACCCTTCCCTTTGCGTTTCTTACTTCTTTACTTTTAAAGAGACTAAGGATTAACATAACTTCAAAAACAGATATATAACAATCCTTTAAGTCAAATATAAAGAATCCATTCAACAAAACGTAATCCAGGCTTCCGCCCCAGGCAACCTTATCAATGAGAGAACAAGCTGCACCCGCAATTAAAAATGCAAACAGACTATGCCCATAGGTATTCATAGAATATTTTGTCTCAATAAAATCATAGATTATCAATATACAGAGCAGGAGAACAATAACCAATAGGATATGAAGCGTTAAGCTAATACCCATATTTGTCATAGAATTTATCCAGGAATATTTAACATTGAGGTAAGGTTTAAAACCAAGGATATTGCCTATTATAAACTTCTTATCCATTAGAAATTTAGCGATATATAATTTTATTGCCTGATCCAGCATTACTAATAAGAATATCGGTAAGATCTTTTTTAAATATTTTATCCTATTTGTCATTTATCTCACTCTCCTGCATTGTAATCAAGGGTTCCTGATGTATTTTCTTTAGCCTGCTGACTATCCTCATTAACCATAGGATTAATATAAATGCTAAGCACATATAGATAAAGAGCAAGGTCTGATCAAAAATGGTAAGAGCTATACATCCCAAGATATTACTGAATATAAAAACAAGCATATAAATTTGAAGATTTGATTTAATACCGGCTGCAACTGCTTCCTCTCCTGCGTCCAGGAAATATTGAATACTTCCCTCCAACAAATAATAGATGAAAAGGAATTCAACGATTGCTATCAGGATTGGCATATAGGTAAGTATTTCATACCTTTTACCTAAAAAATCTGCGATAAAGCCGAATAGGCTAATTCCGGCTATAGCAATTACCGTATAATGTGCTTTTCGAAAGGAGGTATAAGCATAGGCATCATAAAGCGTATATAATCCTCCCGCTACGATCAACCATCCTATAAAGGCTGGAATAACTTGAATCAGCCCTATGTTAATATGAAATGTGCAAAGAAATAATCCCCAAAATATCTGTCTATATCCGGAATACATTAAATAGCACCCCTTTCTTTCAAATAGTTAAGGGTATTCTTAAAATCATAAATACTTCGCTGCCATCTAATATTATATACACGTATGTATTTAGTTGCTCCATCTTCAATTTTATAATTTAGTTTTGGTCTTATATCATAAACGTCATAATGATAGCTACTAGCTTGAGAATTATTAAATTTAGAAGTAATCCTCAATCCATTTCCCTTTTCATATTCCATTCCTGAAATGTCTGTAAAATTTATATTATCAATTTTAAAATACATAAAATCCGGAGCATTGCCAAGTAATGGTGAACTAAAATTAAGAAGTCTAACGTTATCTTCCACCCGATAACTTGTGCTTGATGAAAAATCACTGGAAGAAGTGGTGGTTTCGGGGGCTAATACCCCCTCTTCATTTGTTTCACTATATAGAATGATTCTACCCAGATCAACATTCCTCGTACTTCCGTCCGAAAAATACAACACTGCCGTATTCAGCTCTTTTTCACCTTTCCAATCCTCCCTAAAATAACTATCCTGATATACATAAATGGTACGAAGGCTGTATCTTCCCATCGAGATGCCTAATTGCCGATTTGTTGTGGTTTTAATAAAAAAGCCTAAACTATTATTACCGGGTAGAGTTTCCGAAGCACGAAAATATATCTCTGGTGCCTCTTTAAAGACAACTTGATTTACCAAACGGTTATCATTACTATTCGTAATATACTGAAGTTCCATTACAAGCCTGTTGTATGAGTCAGCTTGATTTGAAACCGCTTCAGTTTCGATGCAGTATCTTAAAAATACCGGGTAATTTAACTTGATGCTATAGGAAAATACAATGCAAATAAGCATCGTAAGTGTCATTAAAACAAGTCCTATCTTCATTATATTATGATGTAATCTCATAAAAATCTCCATTCTTCTGAAACATCTCGAAACATATGCATTATATGTAACATCCATATTTTAACACTATCTCAGTATAATTAACAATACTTTCTATAATTAATTATCGAGTCGAGCCTTAACATAAAAAGACTTTTGCCAACTTCGCCTTCTATTTTTAGAAAAACAGAAAAGCTTCCTTGACAAAAGTCCTTATAATACTTATTCAATTAATAAATAGCCTATGCCAGTCCTAATTTCTGGCGTTTCTTTATAATATGGGCTTCAATATCTTTTGCTACCTGTATAGGATCATCGCCTAAAGCCACTTTACCACCGGTTAACCCTTCTACATCTTCAGTCAGAAGCTTAACCAGTTTGGGAGCACCCGTAATAAAGGGAGTCGGTGACAGATGGGTATAAGCACCATAGGCAACTGCGAACAAACCATCTATGGTAGCCTTCTGTTCCATCCATTCCGGTGCTGTAACTGCAATCGGAAGGTCGGAGATATCAAGATCCATATGCTCAGCCAAGGCCGTTACCAACATCGATATTCTTCCGGTATCGGTACAGGTTCCAAAGCTGAGTACGGGAGGAATTCCAAGTGCTTTACATATTCCTTTTAGTCCTTCCCCCGCCTGGTCTGCTGCTTCCAGGTTACACATTCCGGCGACCTCAAGTCCGTGATTACCACAACCTCCTGCAACAACAAGAATGTCTCTTTTAATCAGTTGTTTTGTTAAATTGATGGTATTCCAGTCCTGGGGGCCATTTCTCAGAGTTGAACAGTTTGCAAGGGCAACAATTCCCTTGATTTGTCCCTTCGCTATGACATCAACTAGTACATTTAGATCATTTCCTATTGCTTTTAATACTGCTTCGGTGGAAAACCCGGCGATTGCTTTGGTTATATGCTTCGGAACCATTGCCTTAATCGTACCATGTCGTTTCTTAAAATTCTTTATCGCAATATCGATACAATTTTCTGCCGTCTCTTCCGCTTTAGCAGGATAATAGGGCATTACATGTTCAAGTCCCGGTACTCCGATAATTGTGCTGACACTGACAAGTGCTACCTGATATTTTTCCGCATACATGTCCATGTCCGGTGGTGAGCAGTTCTCTTCCATAACCAGCGCATCCACCGTTCCGGTTGCAAGAAATGGCTCGATTGCCAGCCAGTTTCCCATAAGACCTACAAAGACATCATCCACTTCAAAACGCTGGAGCATTTCCTGGCCAGTTTCAATGGAACCGACAATATGAATACCTTTGGCACCTGCTTTCTTTGCTTTCTCCTGATATTCCTGAAGTTTTGCCTTTTGCAGGGTGGCAACTCCGATCCAAGGCTGGTGACCGTTAAATGCAATGTTTACATAGTCGGGGTCCATAATTCCCAAATCTACATTAACTTCATGAGGCATCGGTGTTCCGAATAAAATGTCCTGCGTCATTTCCAATCCGATTTGTGCAGTATAAATAGTGGATAACCCCAGCCGCAGAGCCTTCTTTGCCAAGGATACATAGTCACCGTCAACATTCGTAAGACAGCTCGCGATGCTGTTCTCCACCTCGTGCTGTATTCCACAAGGATTTAGGTGTAGCTCTTTCCATAATTTCTTTCTCTTTGTTGGTGCAAATGCTGCTACCATCTTACTTTCTTCGTCCGGAGTTATCTTCATTTCTTTATCCAGAAGCTCCGCTAATTGGATTGCCAGTTGGTTTATGTCCTGATTCGTATCGATTCCTGTTTTCTCACACATCCACTTCAGTTTATCAACATCCTTAATCTGAAATGTGGTCTTTCCCTCCCCTGTCGCCTTGAGGGTACGAAAGGCTTCAAATGCATGATGTCCATAGGTTGCCGCTCCCATGATATTTCTGATTAACATATTACGCATTGCCATGGCATCATTTCCAATACCACAGACTCCTTTATCGGCACCTGCTTTCTCACTTAGACGACAGGGGCCGTTAGTACATAGCCAACAGCTTAGACCCTGTAGACAATACTTGCAGCGTATTCTCTCCTGCTCGTCCCATCTGGAAAATACGCTTGAAAGTCCATCTTCTTTTATCCTTACCAACATTTCCTCAACGGAATCATGATAACTCATCCGCCCTTCAGGCTTTTCTAAAACTTGTTCCGACATGATTAACCTCCATATTAATATTTCAATTGACAGATAGGATTTTTATCACACACAAATCCTAATAGTTAATATGTGCCTTTTTTAGAAATAAAATACCTGTAAAATCCATGATAAGTCAATTCACTTACCATTATATTATTTTATATCGTTAGAGCATATTTTAATGCAAAAAAGGTGGTCTGAATTAACAACCACCCTGCTTTTCTTATAGGATTAATCACTTGTTTCTACTATTTAAGGATTCTAGGTGATCTGACCTTCGATATCAGTTCTTAATACTTCTTTGCTGCTTTAACCTTCGCTGCAAGATTTCTTCCAGCCAGGCAAAAGTAGCTGCAGCTGCCGCAGCTGATACATTCATTTGGATTATACTTAAGCGTATCCTGTAATTTACCCTGATCCACCAGATCAGCAATTCGATTAACCATTAACCCTGCCGGACAATTACTGATACAATTTCCACATTGCGAGCACTGCGGCGATTCTTTGTATTTTGGAAATGCCCCGGTGGCAATAAAATTAATACTAGGATCCAAGACGGCATCCTCTGCGGCTGAATGAGCTTGCATCAAGCCACCTCCGGCGAAAAAACCTAATTCTTGAGGATATACTGCTGTCATGATATCCTGTAGCTTCATTCCCAACCGTACTTTAACTACCTGAGCCGTCTTATCCCTCAGATTAGCTACTGTCAGGAATCTGGTATCCGCTGGGCAATTAAGGTAAATAGCTTTATATATAGAATATACCGTTTGAACATTTAAAACAAGAATTCCGGATTCTGCGGGAATTTGCTCCTTTCTTAGAGTCAGGTTTAATACTTCCTTTATTAATATCTTTTCTGCTCCTGTTGGATACAGGTTAGCTACTTTATGGACAAGGATATCTTTCTTAAAATTTAATCCTTCCTCCGATTTCACCGCAAGATGAATGGAATTAAAATCGATACAATGCCCAAGGATTTCTATCGCCTTGCCTATTTCCTCCGGATAATTATGCAGTATATACTCATCGTGAATTAATCCGGGATCACATTCCACCCCATTGATTATCAGATATTTCTTTTTTTCAGTTCCAGAACGAACCGAAACTATCTTTTTGTAAGTAGGAAAAGCCGCCCCACCCATTCCGTAAACTTTAAGATGCTTTATACTATTAATTATTTCTTCCGCTGATAGCTCCTCAATACCAATTTCAGCTTCCTCTGCCTTAATATTCACCCCAGTTAGATCTAGATATTTATCCTTTTCATAAGAAAATACCTTGGGCATCTTACATTTTGCCTTCAGCCCACGATAAGTAGTAACTGAAGTTTCTGCCGCAAAGGAGATTAAATTAACGGCAAAGACCATCACAACAATGATCCATGCGTTATGTGATAAATAAAGAGCGATAAATCCAGCCAAAATGCCGGATAGGAAGCCTACCCATCTATTTTTTGTTACTGTTACTGGATCTGTAAGAATGATACAACTCCAGAATAATACACCGTTTGAAAGAATACTACCAAAATTAAAATTCTGTTTCAATAGTAACACTACTAAGGCCCCAATAATAAATCCTATCCCTGCAAATGGCCTAATTTTCAAAAAGAGCAGACCTAATACTGCTGCCGGAAGCAACCAGTAGGAGGAAGCAAAATACGGATAGGGTACTTTCCAGAAAATCAGGATAAAGAGTAGTCCTACCATAGCCGGGTTAATTTTATTTTTACCCGTTCCACCCCATATATATTTACCAAATACTAATGCTGTCGCCAATCCAACCATCTGTCCCCATAAAGGAATAACAGATGTAAGCAAACTGATAATGGCTGCCGTAACTGCAGCTGACACACAGCACCATAATCTCTTATACTTTAGTAGATTAGCAATCGCATCCAGCACAAGAGTGAAAGCCATCAGAAGCAGAGCGTTAAATATTCCGGCCGGGTTATCCAACCACAGAGGTATGTGATATAGCATCAACACCAACAACAAAGCAGCCATACCATGTTCATTAGACCACTTTATTCTTATTAAAGGAAATGTATTCATTATTTAACTCCGGCAAAAAAAGCATGAATTTTATGTATACCTGTGCCATAGATCATCAATGGGCATCCAATTGCAACTTCTACTCCCGCCTTATCACACTCTGATAAAATCACAGGATCTACCGTACTTTTGTGATAGAATAAAATTTTAGTAAATCCGTTATCAATCAACTGCTTCACAGCCTTAGTTGTATTTGCTTTATTTAAAAGGATGTAAGCGGACTTAGGCATAACTGGCAGTTCTTCCAGTTTTTTATAAACTTTTGTGTCAAAAGTAGTATTATCTTTTGTATTATAGGGGTACACTTTTATATTGTTATTTGTGAATGCTTGAAGAATGCCATTACTGTAAGCCTTATTTCTAGATGAATATCCCACGAAAAGTACCTCATTGTCATTAAAAAAGCCTTTATCAAACTTAACCATGCGTCCTCCTTGATTTTCATGAATAGGACTATTATACTATAAAACAATTGAGTTGTCTAATATTTCCATAGTATTTCATATTTAATTCATTAATTCATTCATATAGGCTCTAATGGATTTCGTTAATGACCCATTTAACCTTATAAGTATTGCCATCCTAGATAACTACCTATATCTATTTAGTAAATTTAGTAATTTATTGTAGAAATTTGAATTTAAATAATATATAATGGCATCAAATATTTAAATCACTATTATTAACGATGGGATAACAAGTTAGGACGCATCTTCATTAATATGAAATTTTATAAATGATTGGAGTGTCAAAAAAGAATACTAGAAACCAAAGGGAATTAATCTTATGGCAAATTTGTTAAATTAGGTATTATGGAGTGAAGTGATTATGGTCAAAAAAAATAAGATAGCAGATGAAATTTATACTTATATAAAAAATGCGGTAAAGATATCCTTGGTACTTATTCCCGGCATGCCTTCAAAAGCCAAAATTATAGAACCTGCCCTGGATATCATTTTTAAAAATCTACAGTGGAGCGGTCTATTAGCAAATAAGTTAACAGATGAGCAAAATGAAGCATTAGGGAAAGCGATTAAAAACACTTCTAAAAGTGTGAGAAAATCAATTTCAAAGAATAAGCGTGAACTTATCGACAGAGCCTGGCCGGAAATAGAAGCCATCCTACAAAGCATAACTACTGAGCAGCTTGCATCGTATGATAACGTCTCAAATAATATAAATATCGCGCTTAGACGTCCTAGTAATTTAGAGTCCAAATATTTGACCGACCAGGATTTTAATGAACTTATAACATTATTTTTATATACTCTTGAAAAAAATCTTGACAATACACCTATAGCCGATGTACTCAATCGTGAAAAAATGGATGCGATGCGGGCGAACTTTGAATTCCTAAGTAACAGGGTAACTGAATTAGAAGTTCGCGTAAAGAAAATTGAAGATAACAATCAAGTCAATGATGCTGTAGAAATAACGAATGAAAAGCTTAATGACCTTATTAATAGTAGGCGAAGTGATATTAAAAACAGCTCTTTGATTCCTTGGTTTAATGATAGTATAGCTTATCGTAAGGCATTTCCACGTTTATTTATACCCCCAGAATTTATGGCTACTAAAACCACGAAACAAATGGATTATGATGGATTATTATCATTATATAATGAAAATTTAATAATACTTGGTTTGGCTGGAGCTGGTAAAACAACATTATTAAAGTATATATTTAGTTATGCTGAGGATATCCATAAAAATATTAAAACGATTTTTATGGATGCACATGAAATTAAAAATGGTGATAAAAAATCACTGGAACAGTATGCGATAAACGCCATATATGAATGCTCGGATACTACTCAAGAATTATTAATTGTAATTGATGGTATTGATGAAGCATTTTTTAATGACCGGGATGCTTTTCTTAATTTATTAGGTAAAATCCAGTTTCTAACAAGATGCAAAGTATGGCTTGGCTGCAGGTCAGACTATTTTGGTCAAGCCTATAGGTCAAAATATGATAATGTATTTTATGAATGTCTCACAATTCAACCGTGGGATGATAATCAAGCAGACCGTTTTATTGAGCAGTATTCCGATATTGTCGAAGACCCACATATACCGGATCAAATAAATAGCTTAATATTAAAAAATAAAAACATAGAAAAGTTTAAGCATAATCCATTTCAATTGACATTACTTGTTTTTTTAATGCAGTATAATAAGCAGTTTAATTATAATATTGATAGCTTATATGATTTGTATGAAAAATTTCTTATTACATGGATAAAGAAGGAACAAGAACGAGGAACATCTCAGCTTGATGAAGATAAGATAAAACTTTACTTATATGAAGCGGCAAGAAAAATATACAATGGTGAAACTTATATAGTCGAAACCAGCGATACAGCGGTTTGCGGTTTATTAAACATTGATGATAAGGATCCACTTTCTAATTCAAGAAAGGCAAATAGTTTTTACCATAGAAGCCTGAGCGCATACTTTCTAGCACATCATGTAATTAAGGTGATGAAACAAGGGGGGATAGAGTTAGTAAAAGCCTTATCACATAAACTATTAGATGATGTGACGGACTTTGTTAGAGATGGTCTTGATAGTTTGGATTATAGTGCTAAAGAATTAATATTTGAAAATATGAAGAGGTTATATAAAGCGTCTCTTAAGCAAGCAGATGCTGATTTAGCGGACGATATAAAAAACTGCTTACTAGACTTAAGTGAAGAAAAATCATTGATACTGCGCGATGAGATTGTTTATTTTAGTACAAGGATTGGACTTAATGTTTCTGATTTTGTAGCATATGCTTATAGCCATGAAACACATGCAATTATGCGATTATGCATTGCTTATGGGGCTGTAACGGTAGGTCCGGATTATATTGCACTTGAATATGCTAAATTACTTAAGCCCGGAACTGAGGAAGATCTCACAAATAGATCTTGGACTATGACATATTTTGACGTTACCGATAAGAATCCATATGAATATATTGATAATGAACAACGTCCTTGGACAGCAGCAAGGACTAAAAGGCTGAAGAGATTTAAAAGTAAAAATCCTAGTAAAAAGGATTATAGATTTCGACTCTTTGACATTCCTTTACTATATTGTTTTTATGTTAATCGCAACTGGAATCCAGACGACTTATCAAAAGAAGATTTAGAAATTATAAAAGGTTGTACAATACCGAATGAATATTTCAACAACGCAGAAATTGAATTTTTAAAGAGCTCAAAAAGCAGGCTAGTTAACGAATATAAAAAGAATTTAGCCCAAAAACAGAATTACATAAAAAATGCAAAAGGCAGTAAGCAGAAGAAGCCTTAAGACTCTTTATATAGCGCAAATCATAAAAATTAATACAATATATTTGCTCTTTTTCACTATAGAGTACTAAAAAGGACGATTGCTAAATAACAAACCCTGATCATTTCGATGAAAACGCTCATCCAAATCATGCTGTAAGTTTATTTGCAACCGTCCCTATTCATTCAATAATAGTACATTCTTATCTTGCGACGTTACTCATATCTACCTTAAATGTTTCACCCTTCTTCATCAACACATGTCCTGATTCATAGGGCTTTCCTGCTACTGTGAGGTAAATCTTTTCTACGCCGTAGTAGTTTCCTAAGGTATTTGTTATGCTTTGTAATATTAATGTCTCATAGCCTGCCCCCGCATTCATATCATTTACAAGGTCAGCAGAGAAATCAGCATAGACAATCTTGTCATTGCCCAGATAAAGACTGTTGATTTTCGTCTTTGCACTGACCAGAGGAAGATACGATTCCTTCACTGCTTCCTTTCGAAGAGCTTCCTGCAGTACAAGCCTGGTAACATCACCGGTCCGAAAAGATAAGGTCAGTGGTTCCACATAGATTTTCTCATCTGTATCCGGATAGAATATATCAATATTCTGAGTAAATGGTGTATCGGTATTTATTTTGCTCAGTGTTGAAGATACCTCCATATCACCGGAACTATAAACAGTCTTAATCAAACCAACCTTAGGGGCATAATAATCCTTGGTAGTACTGTCCTTACCTTCTGTTGTTACCTCCAGTGCCTTATATTTCCCGGAGGGAGTATCAACATTAACATCAATTGCGGATATATACCGTTTACTTCCATCTGAAAGTTTCCACTGCGTGCCTTTTACCAATGGCTCCATCAGAAGAACCTCGTCCTCTGAGGCCTCCGTTTTATCCATGAAGTTATCACGGTAATAACATTCATTTGCCGTAAATATCACGGAAACTTTACCATCCTTAATCTGAGTTACGTTTACTGTCTCTGAACCACCGTTATCAGTTCTGGTTTGAACTTTATTATTCGCCTCGTCCACAAAATCCGTAACTCTTGTATAAGCAGCGTATTCATTCTCTTTTCCCTCGTAAAAATATTCGGTATCAGCCTGAATCGGATAATAATCCTGAAGCTTTAAGGTACTTTCATTTTCCTGGGGGTCTATTCCTGTTGTATCCTCATCTGTTACCTCCTCTGGGGGCAGGGTTACAATTGGCTGGGGTGACGGAGTCGCCGTTGCCCCAGCATTCTCATCGTTTGTTTTATTCTTATTACATGCGCTAAATAATACCATTAATAGCACCATACACATTGTAAGCATAATTTTTTTCATCATTTCCACCTCTGATTTATAATTGTGATATTGATAATAGGCTTCATACATAAGACGCTGTTACATCAATTTTGGTTCCATCGCATCTTATCCATATGTAAATCAGTTGTGTATCTGTTTATGCGAGTCAATCCGTATATTCAAGCTTTACCATAAAATAATCCAATTATTCTATAGCTGATCATACTTTTTATATTAATTACGAAAGATTCCATTAAGCCTGTATAAGTCCTAAAATGCTTTCGCTTATTTTCTTAGCGATATAGGAATTATTCATTGTATAAAGATGGATTCCATCCACTCCCTGTGAAATCAAATCTACGATTTGGTCAACAGCATAGGCAATTCCGGCATCTCTAAGTGCCTCCGGTGAATTTTCAAAGCGTTGAATCATCTTTGTAAACTTTGAAGGGAGACTTGCACCGCACAAGGTAACCATACGTTCAATTTGTGCTTTATTAACTACCGGCATAATGCCTGCTTCGATTGGTACATTAATTCCCACCAGTCTTGCTTTCTCCTGGAAAGAATAGAAGAAGCTATTATCAAAAAAAAGCTGTGAGATTAGATGTTCTGCACCTGCATCCACCTTCTTTTTTAAATTTAGAATATCGTCTATCATACTTTCAGAAGAAATGTGACCTTCCGGATAGCAAGCTCCCGATACATGAAATCCGCCTCTTTCCTTTATAAAGGAAACCAGTTCACTGGCATAACGGAATTGATTTTTCGGCGGAACCTCCGGATTAATATCACCTCGAAGAGCAAGGACATTCTCGATTCCGTTCTGCTCCAGATGATCCAGTATCTGCAGGATTTCCGGTTTGGTATAATTTACACAGGTCAAATGTGCCAAGGGTTCAATATGATACTTTTGTTTAATTGCAGAAGCAATATCACAGGTAGCGGTATCCCCTGCATTCCCTCCTGCTCCGTAAGTAACACTGATGAAATCCGGCTTTAAATCCTTTAAATCATCCAGTGTTGAATATATAGTATCCACCGAACTGGTCTTCTTAGGTGGAAATACCTCAAAGGATAAAACCGTCTTTTTTTCTTTAAATAAAGAAGCGATTTGCATATTTATACCTATACCTTTCAATTTTTTATGACCTGCTCAACAATTGATTAGGCCCTAGCAAGATGAACGAGTGTGTCATTAATACATCTTCCACCGAACGAAATACTTTTTACATTTCTCGATGCCACTTCCATCACCATTTTACCAATGCTGACACTTCCTGTAAAGAATATATAATCAAATTGTTGCTTTAATAGCACTTGAATTGCTTCTTTTCCGCCCTCGACTACCGCTATATACTAAATGTTAATATTTGTATATTATTATATGTTAATATTTGCTTATCCTGTTAAACCGTGGTACAATTACAGTTGAGGATAGACAAGGGTATTACTATACCAACTTTCTTGTCATACACAAGATTAATCAGGTTAATAATTGATCTTGTGCATAAATTATCATTGCATATGATTAGCTTGCCCGGAATTACAGCAGGTCACACAATTTACTACAGTATGTTCCATACGAGTTGGATTACAATCCAATCCCTTGTATGAATAAGAAGTACAACGATGAATACTCGATTGAAGTACGAAACACACGTTTGACAAATCTTATTACATTAAACGAAAAGTAAAGGAGTGAAGTGATTGTATGGTACTTGAAGGAAAAGTAGTTGTAGCACAGGGTGGAGGACCAACCGCGGTTATTAATCAATCCCTGGTTGGAGCCGTGCTGGAATCAAGAAAATTTCCACAGATTACAAAAGTTTATGGTGCTATTAATGGCGTGTCGGGAATTATTAATGAGGATTTCCTTGATTTAACACAGGAAACAACTCATAATTTGGAGCAGGTGGCTATTACACCTTCCTCTGCTCTATTTCCTACCAGAGACAAGCCGGACAATGCATATTGCAAAGAGATTTTTAATGTTTTTAAGGCCCATGGTGTAAGATATTTCTTTTATATTGGTGGAAATGACTCTGCCGATACCGTACGTATTGTTAATGAGCAAGCAGAATTATCCGGATATGAGTTTCGGGCAATCCATATTCCCAAAACCATCGACAATGATCTAATGATCAATGACCATACCCCCGGCTATCCTTCCGCAGCCAAATTTGTTGCCCAATCATTTATTGGTCTTAACCTGGATAACAGAGCTCTTCCCGGAGTTCATATCGGTGTTGTAATGGGACGACATGCCGGATTTTTAACGGCTGCTTCCTCGATTGCACAAAAATATCCCGATGATGGACCACATTTGATTTATCTACCAGAACGCCATTTTAATGTAGATAATTTTCTTAAGGATGTGAAAGAAGTTTATGATAAATACGGGCGCTGTATTATAGCCTTATCCGAAGGAATTCAAGATGAGAATGGGGTACCGATTGTAACCAAGCTTGTGAAATCCAGTGAAAAGGATGCACATGGTAATACACAGTTGTCCGGAACAGGAGCTTTAGGTGATCTGCTCTCTCTGGAAATCAAGAACAAACTCGGAATCAGCCGTGTAAGATCCGATACTTTAGGATATTTGCAGAGATCCTTTATGGGATGTGTATCCCTAATAGATCAGCATGAAGCCAGAGAGGTTGGAGAAAAAGCCGCTCAATTCGCAATTTGGCATAATATCGATGGTTCTATTACCATACACCGGACAGGTTATTACTCTGTGGACTATAAAATGACTGATTTGCGTAATGTCGCAAGAAAGACAAAACTAATGCCAGATAATTTTATAAATAAGAGTGGGAACAATGTAACCGATGCGTTCAAATATTACCTTCAGCCCTTACTTGGGTTTGATATGCCCGAAGCTAGTATGTTAAGAGCACCGAGAGCAGAAAAATTACTTCATAAGCTGTAATTGTGAGTAATTGAATATATTAATAGACCTACCAGATGTATTAGAAAAACATATAAATGTGCCAAGAAAATATAACTTTATTAATATAAAACCGGGTTTGCTTCCATTTTTTGCAGCAAACCCGGTTTGTTAAAAAAGCCTAACATTATTTAGGATGATCGATATCCCAGACAATATTAACACAATTATAATTGCTTTCTTTACTATCTTTTCACTTGATTTATTGGATAAGAACGTTCCGATTGCTAATCCAATAACCATAAATGGCAAGAGCATAACTGCCCTTTTTAATACAATAATATTGATGATTCCTGTTAATGAATATAAGACAATACGAACTGTACCTTCAATAAGGAATACAATGCAGGTATTACCTCTAAATTGAGCTTTGTTATCTGTTGTTCGGCTAGTATAAGCAACAAGAAAAGCGCCTATTCCAAACAAACCGCACAGTAACCCAGTTATGATTCCTATAATAACCAGTAAAAACTTCGAAGTCTTTTTCTTCTCTTTTTGCATTTCTCTTAACAGCATTTCAATTCCGATCAAAACAACTGCAAAGCCAAATATTGTTTTAATTAGTGTAACATTACCTTTACTTAAGAATAATATGCCCGGAATAGATCCAATAACTACCATAACAGCAAGCGGTACAAATACTTTTGCCGAAATACTTTTTCTCTCTTTCCATGCTATATAAATATTGGATGGATAACCAACGATTAAATCGATAGGTGATATATTGATATTATTGGTTGTAAAACTCATAATCGTACTAAAAACCACTGTATTAGCAAACCCGCACATTCCCTTTACAATATAAGCACAAATAACAGCGATGATTGCTATCGTATACATTTTTCTATCCCACCTTGATCTTCTCTACTTTTTT
>JAQUYQ010000088.1 GCA_028691795.1 Herbinix sp. | reverse complement strand
CAATTGTCTCAGCAAATAGATCAGGAGTCATAAAATGGGAGCAGGAACAGGTAGCCAAAAAGCCTCCGTCCTTCACCAGCTTCATAGCTCTTAAATTAATCTCGCGGTAGCCTTTGATTGCATTCTTCACGGAATTTTTCGATTTTGTAAAGGCAGGTGGATCTAAAATAACAACATCAAATAATTCACCCTTCTTTTCATATTCCGGAAGCAGATCAAAAACATCTGCAGCCAGAAACTTAACCGTATTCGAAAGACCGTTCAGTGCTGCATTTTCCGTAGCCTGGGCAACCCCCAGTTCAGAGGCATCAACTCCGATTACTTCTCTTGCACCTCCCAGTCCGGCATTCAATGCAAAGGATCCGGTATGTGTAAAGCAGTCAAGTACCCGCGCCCCTTTACACAGTCTGGCAACAGCTGCACGGTTATATTTCTGGTCTAAGAAAAAGCCTGTTTTTTGTCCCTCGGCAACGTCCACATAATATTTCACACCATTTTCGAGGATTTCAACCTTAGTATCAAAGGGTTCTCCAATAAAACCTTTCGTCCGTTCCATTCCTTCATTGGTACGTACCTTAGCATCACTTCGTTCATATACACCTCGAATTTTTATGTTGTCCTTAGCAAGAAGATCTTTTAGAATAGCAACTATTTCTACTTTCATTTTATCAATTCCGAGTGCCAATGACTGAACCACCAATACATCAGAGAATTTATCAATAACAATACCCGGTAAGAAATCTGCTTCACCAAAGATAATACGGCAGCTGTCCGTATCAACCGTGCTTTTTCTATAATCCCATGCAGCCTTCACTCTGGCTGCAAGAAATTCATGATCAATCTCCTGTCCTTTGACTCTTGACATAACCCGCACCGTAATCTTGGAATTTGTATTAATAAATCCACAGCCTAGATAAAAATCATCGAAGTCATGCACATAAACCAGATTACCATTTTCATAATTACCTGTTATGGTATCAATCTCATTATCATAAATCCAAAGTCCGCCGCTTTTCAGTGAACGTCCTTCCCCTTTTTTAATCTTAACGATAGCTTTATCTTGATTCATATTGAAATACGCTCCTTATATAGTGTGAAAATAAGACAGATATTTTCACTCGTTGAATTTATGCATACGAGCAAAAAGCCTCGTTTGAGAGGCCTGCGCTTAAGTTGACGTTAGAATGAACTACTTAAATTACTGTATATTAACCGTATTAGTTATGCGAAGAACCCATCAGTTTAGATATAAGTTTCAGTTACTTATTTAAAAATATAAAGTTTACTAAAGATATAATTTAAAATAATAACAATAACAGAAAGACATGCCTTTACAATCAAGTTATTATATCCCAAGAGTTCAACGAAAACAAGGATACCCAGTTCTTCTACTATAAAAGTAACAACTCTGGCACCGAAAAATTTAGTAACCTTAATAGCCGCTCCTTTGACTGAATCTCCCCTTTGCAGGAAAACAATCTTAGCATTGACAACATAGGCGAAAAGTACAGCTAAAACCCAGGCAATTGCATTAGCAATCAGATCTTCAATTCCAATAATATTACATAGAAGGTGAAAACTAATATAATTAACTAAAGTAGTCAAAACACCTGCTATCGAATAGGTAATAAATTCACGGCTAAATACAATTTGTATGAGTTTTTTTAACAAATCCATCAGTGACTTTTTCTTCATGTAACCTCCAAGCACCCTGCCAATCCCTTAATCTAGTTGGAAAAAGCTCCGTCTTAATAATGTAACTGTAGTGAAACCGCTGTTCGTTGTATCTGATTTTGCAGTAATCTTAATATCCAGGCTGCTGACACCGTTCATATTAGAAGCTGGTATATTTACATAATAGCTGCCATTTGTTACGGTATTAGCATTCAAACTATAGGTAGGTAATCCATCCACTGTACCTGCAGTATATATATTACTATCGTCCATACTTATAACATTACCATCTGCATCCGTCACTAAGATACTAGCCTTGTCAGGAACATTGGAAATGGTAAACTCTAATCTGATATCCTCAGCAGCCTTTAGATAATTAATTTCATTATTAATTTCGCCGTAGTCAATATCAATATATAGATATTGTTCCTCTTTGTCAACATTTTTAACAAGATCTGAGTTATCAATGGTAACTGTTATGGGGTTTGGTGAATATTTAATCGTGGTATCAAGAGTTGTTGTTCTTCCCTCCTCGTTCGTTGCACTGATTGTCAGGGTATGATTTCCTGATAATGCAGTAACCGGTATGTTTACTAGATATTTCCCTTTCGCTATATTATTAAGATTTGTTATCTGAGTCAAATCACCTGTTTCCGATACTTTGTAAATCGTCTTATTCCAATTTCCTGTTGTTTTGGAAGCACTATTCCATAATATGGACAAATCCATATCGGAGGAGCTATTCGTAAGCTCGAAGGTAATTGGAATCTCGGTTTTATTACCGACATATGCTTTATCTAAGGTAATGACTTTATCCACTGGAAGCGGATCCAGAATACTGATCACCGGTGCTTTTGCTACTACTCGCCCAGACGTCTTATAGGTTGAAATAATTGTGTTAATGAACAGTTTTATCTCACTGTCATTCCCTGCTACATCTGCTTTACTTAGCTGTATTCCACAATAATAAATCTTACCTCTGTTAAACATATAATAATTATTCTTAACATCATTCGGGGAAGAACTATAGATACCCGCATAAGTATTGGCGTTTGTATCCGTTACTAAACCTGCCGAACGAACTTGCGGGCTCCTGGAATCGGACAGACTGTACCATCCAATTAACGGAGTAGTATCACTTCGGTTATAATCAACAGTTGTGTCTTCTACATAAGAACTTTCCGCTATCTTTATGGAACTTCCAATGATATATGGGTATTGAGAATCCGCTCCTTCATTGGATTTTGTGATAAAGTTGGTATGATAGGTCAGCTCGTTTTTCATCATGATGTTCGTAAATCCATAGTTAACAAAATCAAAAATATAGTAAGGATCTGCCGTAGTTGGTGTTGCAATATGGCTTAGTCTTGTATAAGTCCTCTGGTTTTCGAACAATGAGGTGTTCAGATACGAGGTTTGATTGTTGTAATTGATTGCTCCTTTTGTATAAATGACACCTATTCCGCTTGTAATTTCGGATTTAATATTCGTTAATGCACCGTGATCATCATTAATTACATCTACCTGATTATCTAAAATGAGCAAATGATAATTTGCCAACTTATTCGTTGCAACCGCATCGGAACCTGGATAAGGCACAGCCTCGTATAACTGCAGGAATTCCTCAACCGACATCGTAGTAAATTTCAAATCATAATCCTTTAATTTCCCAGCTTCCACATCATCAAATATCATCACATTTCCAAAGCCGCCATATTTTCTAATCAGGCTCGAACTTGAAGTATTATTGACTACGTCTTCAATGTTATAAGCAGTTGTATCCGTTTGGGGATTATCTGTAATCTGAAGGATATCAATCTCTTGTCTGTTCGTGCAGGCTGCATATCCGGTAATTTCACTTCTGATTTCTGTATCTTGTAACACTCCTGCTGCATTTGTGTATTGCCTTACAACCTTTACCTGCCATTGATATACACCATTATATTTGGACATATCATAGCTGTATAAATAGGCTTTGAATTTACTCTCGGTAAGACCCCGAGAAGAAGAGCCATCCGTAGGTACAGCATTTAATTTCTCTGTTTCTGAAAATATCCCATCTTCATTATAATCCATATACAAATAAGCGTTATATTTTATAGCATTGTTTGCTGTCAGACCTTTTGGCAAAATAGCAAATTCAATATTCAACTTTTTTGTAGTCGTATCAACATATAAATAATTAAATTTTGAATCAGTCGATAAAGTTGGCTGAATGATGCGGATCATTGGACGTACAATCTCAAATGCACTTACTAAATTAGCTATAAATTGCTTCTGAGTACTCGTATTTACATAGTTTGCATAATTTAAGACATTACTAGGTGGTGTAGTGCCTTTCGCAGCTTGAATAAAGCTATATAGATTCGTATCGCTTTTCACTACACTGGATAAGGTATAAACACTGTTTTCAAAAACAATAGGAAAACCGGCAGACAGAAATTTCTGTAGTTCTGTTTTTTTACCGGTCGTAATATCATTTCCAACATAATTCATGGTCCCCTGAGAGGTGATAATTTTATCTCCTCTATTATAAGTACTTCCATTTAATAGATCATTGTTAAATACCGTTGTATAAACAAGATTACCACTACTGTCCTTAACATCCTTGCCCTTACTATCTTTTAATACTGTTCTATTAAATCTGCCTATGCCTCCACCTATATAAATCATATCATAATGGGTATTAACATCCAGAATACTACTATTAAACTCTGCACTAGTCATATTCGTAATTCTTAGATTATAACCTTCCAACATTGAACGTATATTACTCTCCGATGTAGTAAAACTCGCTGTTGGCTCTATATTCAATACACTGGTATAGGTTCTTAAATTACTCCCGCTAGTCCCATCTTCTCCTGTAGAACCTGTAGAACCACTATTATTTCCATAACCTGTACCACTATTAGAAATAAGTTGTATACAATTTGAAATACTTACATTAGACGGGACGACCCCACCCTTATGAGAAGCCACATAGATTTGAACTATTTCTAATGCATCTGCAGGTAATTTATCTAAGGCTGCTAGGTATTTGCTTGTGAAAATATCCTGACCATCTAATATGAGTACATTAGCCATTATATCCGTAGGCGTTGCAGTAATATTAAAATTAGGGATCTCTGCATTAAGTAATTTCTTGCCTTCATCTGTCCAGAAAATTGGTGTAATTACATTACCGTTAGCATCCAGCATATAGGGACAGAAGGTATTGCCATTCCAATAAGTATATTCAATGGTAGCCGCTTCACCCGTGGTAGTGCTGTCCGGTCGTTTAAAACTTCCGGTCGTTCCTGTCGAATTATATGTACTGGCAACTGAATCTATATGCAGCGGAGCACCCGCTTTTAAAAACAAATTGAAAAAGTCTACTGGATCTCTCTGATAAACCATAATGAATAGTTTAGCCAGATTACATACGGTAGCACCTTTATCGCTATTATAAGTAAAGCTTACCGTAACATTTTTTTTATATGGATTAGCATAAGTACCCGTTCCACTTGTGGCGTTGGTATAAAATTTATAATCAAATATAATCGCTGCCCGATATCCACCCAGGCTTCCATCTGATTTCACACCGGCAACACGGTTAAATAACTTCAATATACCTTCCCAGTTTAGATCATCTACTGCAAAGCTTAGATTTGCTTTCACATTATCAAACTTTTTTTCAGGATGATCCTTCAAATAATTTATTACATCTTGATTTTTAGTTTCATACAAATCCATATAGGTTCCGTTATGTCCGTAATTATCGTTAATATAGAACATATTTGCTCTGCTTAATAATGCCTGGTTTTCTGTCTGATTTAATTCAGACGGAGTCATTGTTATTACTTCAACTTTAAAATTTTTGCAGTCCTCTGCAGCTATACCTAAGGTAAGACGCTTAAACCATTCATTGTTTACTAATGTAACATTGAAATTAAATTCATAATATTTTTCTATTTTTTGACCCTTAACCCAAATTTTTTCACTATTCGTTCCCGGATTTTCAACATAAAAATTAGAGGGTTTACTTAATGCTTCATTTTCTGCTTGAACCCATATATAGGTATAATTCCATTGATCGTTAGTATTTTTATTAAATATCATTCCATTGGTTTCTTTGATGTAATTTCCATTGGTAGTGCTAACATACGTTAAACTCCAGGAGTAATCACCGGTAAAATTATCAACAATTTTATAATCGGCTGTCATATAGTACAGATTTGTTGTGGAAGTTGAACGTTTAAATACAACATCATATTCGCCTTTTCCTTTATTTAAAATAAAAGCTTTCTTTTCACTATTATAATCATAATCGCCTTTATTACCTTCTATTCTGGTAACACTGCAAGGAGTATAACCGGCGGTTGTTGGAGCATTGCTATCCAGCGTACCATATTTAAAATAAGCATTTACATTCTTTTGATTCGTTGTAAGCCAGGTTTCTTCGTCATAGATACTTGTATTTTCCGTATCCAGTTTCGCTGTAAAGTTACCTTCTCCATCAGCCACACGGGTATATACATCCTGTCCAGTTACGGGCTGATACAGTCCTCCATTATTTCTGCCCACATATTTGTAATAACCACTCTGGGTTTCAAAAGTAATTCTTGGTTTCCAGTCTTTATCAATAGCATTACTGTCAGTGCTTGCAATCGGTTTTTCTACATAAGAATTATACGGTGTAATTGCTCCACCCAAAAATGATAAATTACCAGCTGCATCATTTTTTTTAAACAATGCTTCATCTACCGGTTCCTCACCACCAACCAGATATCCAATCTCACCAATTGCCTTATGCGTTACAATCTCTAAAACAATAAAGGGATCCGTCGTCGTACCTACAGGTACACTCTCAGGGTCACCTGTGAGTACAACTTCAGACCATCCGGCATCTTCTGCATTTGCCTTTGTCCCAAATAGATCCATGCTATCCATAAAGGTAGGAATTAATACAGTAAGTGAAAGAATTATGACAACTAATAAAATACTCTTCAAAGCCTTATTCATGTTAGCACCTCCTATCCAGATTATTTCTCAATTCGTAAATATTATCTATATTTATACAAAATGGATTGCGTGTCATAAGTCATCGAAGAACTTGCCTAACTAACAGGTGTATCTTTTTTCATTGAATGACACTCTAATCAAATATAGTTAATTAAAAATTTCTTAACTTTACTTTCTTTGTTACTTCATAACTATCTTCTCCAAGTTCAAGTTTCATAACTATTTCCTTAATACTTACATCTGGTTTCGTACTTACTTCCGTTATGCGAAAATCTGTAACATATTCCGCAAGCAGATAGTCTTTATTAAATCTCTCCTCATCAAATATGATTGAATTAACAGTATCTGTTGTACCTAATTCCACCAGAAATATTTTTTTCAGATCCTTTCGATATAGAATGGCATAATCTGAAAATCCGGTTAAGTCCAAATTAGTTATAGCATATCTAAACTCCGTATCAGGAATAATTGTTATTGTACTTGAAATGTCTTTTGCCTCCATTGCAATATTGACCATCTGATTAATTGCTGTCTGAGCTTCCATCTGCAAATTAACGTCATTACTGGTCTTTTTAAAAACGCGGAAAGCTGCACTGATAAAGGAAATGATCATTAATACCACAATCAACGATATTGTCATTGATATGATCAATTCCAATAATGACATTCCGTTATTATTCATTTTTGTACGCATAACGCTCACCTTTATCCTTCAATATAATGCTTTCCGGTTGCCGCAACCAGATAGATGGTAAAGGTTCGATTGGCCGCGTTAACTACGATGCGCTTAACGTACCTTCCATCGCTTCCAATTTGAAGGGCACCGGAATCTTTTACAAAACTAATTTCCAGGGATACCGCAGGGGATACTTCGGAATCAATCGTATATGTTATCTCTGACTCCGCCGGATCCGCACTCAGTTTGTTATAGTAAGTTATGTTTCCATTTTTTAATTTTAATTTTTCTGTCAGAATATCCTTCCTCGTGCCTGCAACGTCATACTGAACCTTTGCAACGTAAGCCCCGCTCTCCTCCTCTATTACCAGATAATAGGATTTATCCTTACTCATATTCTGAACTTGTACATAATCTATCAAAGCATTTATTCGTTTCACAGAGCTTTGGGCATTCCCGGAATCTAGGCTGTGAATACCCATAGCTGCTCCTCCCGCCAAAATTCCAATGATTATGATAACTACAATTAATTCAATTAAAGTGAAGCCCTGATTATTTCTCATCAAATGTATTCATTCCCTCCGCAACAATAATCTGGGTAAAATTATTTATTTTTTCTCCAATTTTCATAGGTTACTAAATTACTGATATTAACTAAATCCGCTGATGTACTTCCTGATGTAAAATTAACGGTTACCTCCGGATTAATAAAAAGCTTCCAAAGTATCTGTCCATCCGTATCAAACAGGTTTTTCAAAAAGGTATTAACTGACAGACTGGAATCAAAGGTGGTGTTTCCTGTACAAGCAATCGTACAATTCTCCTTTAATGTAATGTCACCGGCAGCAATAATTCTTCCATAAACCTTCGCATTGTTATTAACAACAACATTTCCGGGAGATGTCGTTCCCCCTGCAGCTATGATTATACCATTAATGGTCGCTCCTTCCCCTATTGTAACATTTCCAGAGGCCATTAAGAAACCATTAAAATAACTATTTGCTGCGATCTGAGCATCTCCATTTAAGATAACAATGGATTTTGCAGCGGATTCTGTAGTATTCGATACCGTAATACCTGTCAACGAGTTGTAATAGGTAAATCCAGTGCTTTTTGGAGAATATCCTAGTGGAAACTCGCTTATTACCTGAGCCACACTACTTCTTAATGCTGTAGATGCAACAACCTGATCCGTTTCCTGAAGCTTTCTGGTTGTCTCTGTTGGTGACAAATAATGAGTCAAGTTAAAATGCAACTTTGTAAGATCTCTTATTTGTTTATCTAGTAATCCGGTACCCTCATATACGGAGTTGTTATTAATTGTACTAAAATCCTTTTTAGCAATCTCATCATCCATTGCTGCATCATCTATATAAAGGCTGCTTTTTCCCATTAAGTATTGTAACGGTGCGGTTAAGGAGGAATTATAGTACATAAGATTTCCTGCGCTGACTATATTTTCCATTGGTAAGGTTACGTTTCCTAGTGTAAAGTTAGCTAGATTCTGAAGCATTTTCGAATATTTATTTAAGTAATCTACCAGATACTCATCAGCTAATTTGCCGCTTGCAAAATTAAGATAATAGTAGCGTAAGGTGTCCGTACCTCCCGTTGTTGTCTGCTTTGCAACTATTTTAAACTGATTCGGGCTTAAATTAACATATTTAAAATAATTAATCTTTGAAGTATCTGTGGTTGCAACAATATCTACGTCAGGCGTTCCTGCTTGCAAATCCTTCTGGGTAAGCGGGTTATGCATCGCTGTCTGTTCCGTTGTATCTTTTACAAGTTTAATAAACTCTCCAGGAATCAGATAAGCTCGCTGGTTACTCTTAATAGCAAGTGATTCACCTGTTAAAATATTAATATCCGGATCAGATACACTAATTCCTTTCAAAATACTGTCTTCCACCGATACATGCGCCCTTCCGGCCAGCACTAGTGAGGAAAGTCCTGATAAATTGAGGCTTGATCCAGAACCATTAATCATGATTGCACTGCCTTTTACCGTATGTTCTCCGGTATAACCAACATAAGCTCCTGTTAATACTGCATTACTATTTCGTCCATCCAGAGTAAGGTCATCCTTTACCAAGCATACTGCATTGATTATCAAATTGGTTGGAGTCTTGTAGGAGGTCTGATAGCTGCTTGTCGTCTGGGTCTTTAGATTATCCGCCCAAAGTAAAGGCCTTATATTATTGCCGATCGTAAGCACCGCTGTATCTACTGCTTTAATGTCACCTCTGGTTACAATATAATTTCCATTAATAGTAAGCTTATGGGCAGCTGTTAGTGTGGGATCCATATCTTTGACGGTAATCCCCTTACCGGAATAGACATTACCTGTCACCGTATTTTCTCCAACTCTGTTTACTGAGAATATCTCTCCATCCGCTACAAGCGCGTAATCCTCATAGGGCTGCTTCATACTGTAGGTAACGGTATCCGATCCCTGAGAAAAGGTGAAGGAGGGTAAGGTAATTCTTAGGTCCGTAGTGATT